>PIVL01000030.1 GCA_003354145.1 Paracoccaceae bacterium | reverse complement strand
CGCGATACTTCCAAGGGATCGCTATCAATCAAACTGAAGCGGGCGGGATGGGATGACACGTTTCTTCTCAACCTTCTCAACCAGTTAGACAGAGAATAGGCCATATGCGATTGCCCTGACGTCCCTGGTATGTTGTCGGCCATTACATGTGATAAAATGAGGGTCGAAGTTAGCAGACTTTTAACGGTGAAAATTGGGGGTGATCGAGCGCCTTCAAAACTGAGGGTTGGGACGCAGGCTTTTGCGGCCATTAACCAAAACGCCATTGGCCAATAGCCTGTTGATCGCGTCAGTTGCCTGATCGGGGCTGAGTGACTGCAATTGGTATGGCGTCGCAAAAATCTGTGCTACAAGGTAAGAGACAAGCATAATTTCGGTTTGGTCCACAATCACCATATCTCCTGGCCATACCACGTCACGCAACTGTAGCGACCCATCGGGCCGTGTTGAGACATAGGGTGTTGAAAGAAACAAAACGCTGTTGGTATCCAATGTGGTTGCCATGGCATCAGAACAATACGGCCGTGCTAAAACCCGATACAAGTCCATCGTTTCAGGATCATACTGCGGCAGAAAATCAAAATCTTCCTCCTTGTGAAATGTATCATGAAAGCGCTTGCCGAAGTCAGACAATTGACTTTCCCGTGCTGGCGCGGGATCGCGCACCGTTCGATTGATCACATCAACAAGCCGCGCGGGCAAATCTTTAACCGCATAATGAGCCTGTGCGCGTTTCCTTGCCGCTTGGCCCAAACGACGCCGTAAATCCGGTTCATCCACCAGCATCTTGCATGTAACGAACGCCTGCCACAGGTCAACATGCTCGCCGCGCGCACCCTGATAAGTCGGAATACGAAACCCCGTTTGGCCATCAATGACTGTGTCACGCGGGCCGCCCCAATCACTGACAATTACGGGAATTTCTGATGCCATCGCCTCGACGTTGGCAAGGCCGAAATTCTCATTATGGTGCAATGTCAGGTTCAAAAATACGTCCGCTGCCGCATATAACCGCTGCAAGCTGTTGTGACCAAAATGCTCTGCCAGTACTAATACGTTGCCTGCCAAACCTTTGCCATTTCGCAAAAGGTACGCTATTTTCTGCCGGATTTTGCTTGGCGTTTGGCTATGCGGCAGAAATGGAATGTCGTCTGTCGGGCCCGCCAAAACCAGACGCACGTTGGATCGTTCGGCGCTCAGATGCTGAAACAGGTGCAAGACCCCATGCAGATTCTTCTCCGCGGTAATACGTCCGGTGTATAGGAACAAAACTTCATTATCTTGGACCCCCAGATCGGTACGCACCGCACTGCGCATTTGCGCGTCTGGTGGCATGAAGTAGTCGGTATCAACCCAAAATGGGAAAACTTCTGTTGGAAAGGCAAGGCTGTCAAACAGCAAAGGCAGGATGGCTTTGTCAGTTGTGCAGCTTGGCAAAATGCGGTCGCCGGGCTGGAACAAATCGAAACTAGGCCGAAACCAGCTGGCCCCCATCGGAATTTCGCCCAGCGGAATGTAAATAACCCGCGTGAACGGTGCAACGCGGGCTCGGGTTTCCATCAACGTGCGTAAAAGACTTGGATAGCGGGGGTGCCAGACGATCAGAACATCCAGATCGCGCACAAATCGGTCTATCAAGTTCGCCTGCGCCTGCGGAGCCAACTGATAAACATACTCTGGCAACACAAAAATATCGTGATGTTCACCCAATGCCGCTTTGAATGACGGGATGAGATAGCCAAAGCTTGCTAAAATATGTTCACCAGATGGCAAACATACACCAATAGATTTCATATGATACGGCAGTCAGAAGATGCGAAGCACATTGCGATGCCTGCACTCAGCGTATTGATCAGCGGTCCGCCCTGAGGATCTTTAGCGCCATCATCGCGCCATACAATTCGCGCGATTCATCTTCGTGTAGATCGTTCAACTTCAGATGCATGGGCTCAAGTTCGCCTTCGGTAATATCAAAGCCTGCTTCCCGCGCCACCGCGATGATTTCGCCAGGGCCACGGCTCTTACCAACAGCCTCTTTCAAATTTTTGTCCGACGCCACCTTTTCAAAGAATTCAACAACCGTTCCTGTTAGGCCGGAGCGCCATTTTTCATACGCACCATTGGCCATATCAGTAAGGCTTTGCTGGGACACGGCAAAGCCGCATTCTTCGGCGACCCTCACAAGGTCGTCAATGGATTTCGATTCGGCCACGCGAGCCTGCAACTTTTCATTTGAAGAAACTTCGCGGAAAAAACCAACAGCGCCTGCATTTGTCAGGCTTAACCAGCCCTGCGATGTTACGTCTGACTTGCCAATACGTGGGTCAAATTCGACACCGGAACCGAGCGCGAGGTTGTCGAACCGATCAAACATTTCAGCGCACCAGTCGCTACCTGCATATTTGTCAGATCGCGCGACTTCGATGGATAGTAAATCATGGTTTGGATTAAGCTCGGTCATAGCACACGTCCTTTTGGCTAGGTCCGATCGCCGCCACGTACTAAATAAACTTTCCGACAGCGAAATCGGCGTTCAGAAAAATATTAAATTATGTAGAAATAGTGCATCAATCTTGGAGACTGGTCAAGCAATAGAAGCAGCCCTGCATTGTATTTGTTGCGCGCGCTATTCTAGCGACCATCAATAAAATCTCGTCGTGGCCGCCTGATTTGAAACCCTCAAAGGCAGCCATCGTGTAAAACTAGGTTTTCACTAATGACGATCGCATCTGGTCAAACAAGCGTGGCAGAGTTCCGATTTCACAGGCCGCGCCAACGCAATCCGTGAGGTTGTAAGTGGCGTGTGACCAATACTGTGGAACAAAGACGATATCGCCGGGCTTTTGCAAAAATGTGATGTGCAACTCTGGTTCTTTGCCTGCCACGCCGGTCTGGGAAAGGGGGCCATTTTGGATGTGATGCACGCCCAATGGTAACAGAAACGACCACAGTTTGTATCCATGTATGAGCGCGTTCCACGCAGCCAAATGTTGATGGTGGTTAAGACCTGTGCCTTGCGCACCGATGTAAAAAAGCGGTGCATCTCTGAGACTGGTGGCAGTTTGAAAGGGTGGGGCGAAATGGGCAGGTCGTTTGATTTGCTCGTCAATACTCCAGCTATCAATGGACTGAAACAGATACCAGCCTTCGTTGGTTCTGGGCATGTATTTCGTGACAAAATCCCTGAGGGTGACTTGTTTGGCGCTGCTGTCGATGTAATCCCGCCTAAAATCTCCCGGCGCCCGAGAAGCCCGAATGTTGATCTCGAGGTCGCCACGCTCGCGCAACAGAGCATCGCGCGTCCATGCGGACCAAGCCGACCAATCGTCGGTAAGACCAGATAGGATCATCGGGCGATTGCGCTCAGCATAGGTGTCGCGGAACTCTTCGGGGGCAAGGTTGTGGCGACGATCTAAAGGGCAGGGACCATGCTGCTGGACGGGTGAACCTGTCAGTGACCAACCGGAGGATAAGTCAGGTACGACGTCAGTCCCGTCGTCATGTGGCTGGTCTGAGGCATTTAGCGGGTAGGCATAGGCACCGAGCGAGAATGCAAGAACGTCACGGACGCGGTCCTGTTCGGGCAATGCGAGGGCTGACAGAAAGGGATCATCGCTGCTGACGGATAGCATTTGTTCTAGCGCGGCGTCTAGGCCGTGCTGCCGGGATTGCAGGGCTGCCTCAAACTCGAATAGCAACCATGACGCGGGGCAGGACTGCCGTCCCGCCGTTACGATGTCAACCGCTTCGGCCCATCGCATGTCGCCTGTTGCTTGCCGTGCGGCCAGGAACGCGCTTTTTTCGGTACTAAGTTCCTGTAGGAATTTACTCCATTCCTGATCTGAAAAGAAAAAGCCAGCGGCTTGAATCATGTCAGATCGTTTATTAGGTGCTGCGGATTGAAGGGCCGTCTTGAAAGACAGGTCTGTGCTAATACGTTCGTGAAATGCACGTGGGTGATGCATCGCTATCCTTTCGTCAATCGGTGAAACCTACTTTGGGTCTAGACAATGGACCCTGCATCAAACCTTGTCAGCCACAATGAGCGAATATGAGCCGAAGGTATTTGCGACCCGCGGGGATTTAAAACCAGTCTCGATTAGCAAAGTCGCAAGTTCATCGAAAGTGAACTGGCCGGTTCCATGGGTCAGAAACATCATCATGTTGAAATAGACGGCCTCTGGCGGGCTGATCCGGCCAGGATCGAGAAGAATTTCATGGATGAAAATGCGGCCGCCTTTAGGCAGGGCATCATGACAAAAAGACAGCAGCTGCCGCGCACGGCGCAGCTCCCAACCATGCAGTATATTGCCAAAGAAAAAAGCATCGCCTTGCGCGGGCCACGGGTCTCGGAAAAAGTCGGCAGGGTAGAGCGAGACTGCATCGTGGCGGTCGTATTTTGAAAGGTATCCCTGTGCTTTCTCGCAGATCGGGGGCAGCTCAAACAAGGTAGCCTGTGCATCTGCGCGGTGCCCAACAAAGGCGGCGCAAAATGCACCCGACCCGCCGCCAGCGTCCACGATATGCTGTGTGCTGTCGAAAGTGCCGCTGCGCAAGGCGGCGATAGAGGGTGCAAGGCTGAGTTCGTGCATGATTGCAGTGAACAATTGTGCGGCTTCCTCATTCACGCTGCCCGCTTCCCACATGGCGTTAATGGGGTCGTCGCCGCCGCCCTCTTTGAGGGCGTTCAACATCCGTTTTTGGTGCCATTCGGTGTGGCGATAGCCAAGCACCGTTCCGCGATAGAACGGGCTGTCTTTGACCCAATAGGTCTGCGCCACATCGCTGAGTGCGTAGGTTCCGTCACCCTGTGCGTGAAGCATTTCCATTTGAACCAAGACGGCGCAAATTGCATCAGCGCCACGGTGGATCAGGTCAAGTTCATCTGCAAGCGCGCCGGGCGAAGCGGATTTTTTTGCCAGCGCGTCGTAAAGCCCGATCTGGTCGGCAACGGTGACGGATGCCACGCCTACATGCAAACCCAGTTGCACAAGATAGGGCGCATCGGACACGATCTTTTGTTTGGTTAGGTCGATCATTTCTGCAGCCTCCTGCGCTGATGCCGCTTCCAATCTAAATTAAATACTTCCCAAAACGTACAACCAGTGACAGTATGATTTAGAAAAGAGTTTTTGGCTACCATGGCAATCCGGCACTTGGATTGTAGTGTTTTGGAAATTTTGTACTTCGAGCTGTGCCAATCCGAACACACGATTTTGAATAGGTATTTTGCATAGTCTCGAAGCAATCGGATTGAATTGATTTCTTTGGGGGAACCTGATGTGAAGGGCAACGGAGTAGTTGTAACAAATGATCGGCTCGCGATTAAGCTGTCGCTAAGTGACCAAGCCGTGACAGACCAAAACGTTCAACCTGACCCGGAAGAAATCTATCCGACGGTTGGAGATTATACGTTTCTGAAAGAAATTGACGGCAAGCATGTGTTATTTGATGCTGTCAGCGATCAGATCGTGAAAATAAATCCGTCAATTTACCAATTATTTCAGTATTGTGACGGATTTCACAGCCTGAAAGATTTGACGGAAATTGCACAGACTCTCGGCTTGCCTGTCGGGATCGATGATCTAAACCGATACTATACAGAACTGTCGCACCACAAGCTGGCGCGAATGCATTTGCGCCGCAAAGTCGAATCGCCAAGGGTCTTGTTGATCAACCCGCCTTTGCCGTTCTCTAGTGAAAACTATGCTTTTCAGAATGTATACCCTCCGCTTGGACTGCTGTATTTGGCGGGGCAGCTTGTCGAAAATGGCTGTGAAGTTGAGTTTTTGGATATGTCAGTGGATGACATGCAACCCGGTGAAATTGGGCGCTATATCGACCAGTTGAATGGGCCGATCGATATGGTTGGTATTTCGCTGAATATGACGTGTTCTTATGCGCGAGCCGTGCGCATTGCGGGCAACGTTCGCGATGCATTGCCGGGTGTGTCAATTATTATGGGCGGAAATCACGCGACGATGACCTATGAGGAATTATTGGTCGATCGTCACTGTGATTTGGTTTGCATCGGACCGGGTGATCACCTTATCGTGCAAATTTGCGACAGCCTGTTTCGAAAAGCTGGCCCTATCGAAGATGTCCCTGGTTTGGCCTATTGGAGTCGAGGAAAGGTACAGCGCACCACACCAACAAAACCGACCAAGATCATTAAGACAGTGGACTTTCCTGCTTATCATCTGATTGACATAGATCGTTATGACATCGGGGGGCGCATTCCAGTTATCACCAGCACTGGCTGCCCCTATGATTGCAAGTATTGCAGCACTGTAAAATTCAACGGGCGCAGGGTGTCTTATTTTCCGGTTGAACGTGTCGTTGGCGATCTCAAGAAACTGATGGCGATGTTTGGCACCAACGGTTTCAATTTTCTGGACGATTCATTTTCGTTCAATCGCAAGCGGATGATGGAGATTTGCGCGCTTATCCAGAAAGAAGGTCTCGACATCCATTGGACCTGTAACACCCGCGTTGATATGGTGGACGCCGAAATGTTGTTGGCGATGAAGGCCGCTGGATGTGTTGGGATCTTCTTTGGGATCGAATCCATGGACCAGGCGGTTCTGTCTCGGATGCACAAGCGCGTGAAAACTGAAGAGATCCGCGATGCGGTGCAATGGGCACGCGACGCCGGCATCATGGTGCGGCAGAGCTTTATTGTGGGGCTGCCAGGGGAAACGCCCGAAACGCTTAAGAGCACAGATGATTTCATAGCTGATACGGCGCCGGAGGAAGTACAATTGTCTATGTTGACAATTTATCCCGGAACAGAGTTAGCCGCGACGCCCGAAAAATATGACCTGACCGTGCATCCGCTGAAGTGGGAGGAACACAATATCAATATACCCCATGCCAGCACCGAATCCATGGACCGAGAGGCAATTTTTACGCAGTACCTGAAAATGCGGCTGAATTTGGCGGAGGCGATGCGATGATTGCGAAATGGGATATCACATCATTCTGTAACCTGCATTGTGCACATTGTTGTACGGGGGGGCGCGATTATCGCAGCGTCCGGACCTTGGATCTAGCGGAGGTCCGCAACGTTATGGAAAATCTGCGCAACAGCGGCATTCGCAAGTTACAATTCACTGGTGGAGAGCCGCTGCTGCGGTTTGATTTGCCAGAAGTGCTGGAGATGGCGAAGGAATTGTTCGACGGCGTGATCTTGAACACTCATGGTTTATTGTTCAAAGGGGATTGGCTTGCTCCAAAACGGCTGAGCGCGTTTGAACAGATTATTTTTAGCCTTGATGGCCCCGACGCTGAGACACACGAAGCGATCCGCGGACCGGGGACTTTTGCACCGTTGTTGGAAAATGTGCGCGCTGCGACGCAAGCGATTGCAGAACATGGGCTGGATATTCAGGTGACGATGAATGCAATCCTGTCGCGGTGTACCGTAAACCGGGCCGCGGATTTCATTGCTTTGACCAATGATCTGGGGGCCGAAGTTTTTGCAATCAACAGCGTTGTGATGGCAGAAAACGCCAACAAGAATGCTGACGCATTTGACGGCGTGACATTTGAGGACAAGTACCGTTTTATCGAAGATATGGTGAATGCGTCGCGTGATTGTGATGTGCACGCAACGTTTGAGGCGACTCCACTGGGCTATGCCTACATCAATTACAAATGTGGAACGACTTATCGGACGGTGTTTCACTGTGGGGCCGCGCGCAGCGGTGTTTACGTTCGCGCCGACGGTGAAGTGCATCCGTGTATGCGTGCCAAGGGCGACATGCCAGAGTTAGGGCAATCAGATGCGGCGCCCAATTTGCTGGATACGCCAGTAAGAGACGTTTTGGGTTCTAGGTATTTTAACGATTTTGAGGGCCTGCGTAACGCCAAGCAAACGGTGCTGGAGCCGTGCAACACCTGCAAGTTCAGTGATCATTGTTCGGCCTGTCGTTTCGAATATGCCCGTGACGGAAAGGTCGGGGAATGCACGTATTTGAATTCTGAGCTGTCAGTGGTGACGAGGGACCATTCCTCACCTACTAATTCGGCGGCGGTTTCGTTAACGTAATGCCGGGACCTGCGGCTAGAAGAGATGGCATCCCTTTGGCCGCCGATGGTGCGAGGACAGCAGCGAATGGCGATCTCAAAGTAAACAATGGTGATGTTTCCCGTGGCCAGTCGTCCGAAGTTATCGCGATCTGTCATCGATTGAACCGTCTGTTGGAAGACGCAGGTTACAGGCAGCTTTGCCATCTGGCGCATACAGAGGCCGGAGCCACGCCATGGCCGGCCTTTGATCTGGCGCGCAACAGGCTAGTATTGCTCGAAAACGGCGGTGGCACGCTTGCTTTGTTCTTTTATCTTGGCATTCCAATACCACAAAGCAGTCTGACGCCCCTTATTGAAATCACGCTGCTGCATGATCTTGAGCGAGCAGCATTCTTACGCATCGAGGACGAAATGGTGATACCGTTACGGGTGGTGCTGCCTTTTCGCGGGCTCTGGCTCGCAACTGATATTCCGGTGTTCTATCCGACAGCGCAAAAAACTAACGGAGTTTATCTCGGCTTGGATTCCTACTTGCTTGCGGAACAGATGCCACGCGCAGGGCAGCGCGTACTGGATGTCTGTTGCGGGACTGGTATTCACGGGCTTCTTGGCGCCGCAGGTGGGGCGATAGTGCAGGGCACCGATCTAGAACAGGCAGCAGTGGATATGGCGCAGATCAACACTGCTCTGAATGGGCTAGAGCAACGTGCAGATTTTCAAGTTAGAGATTTGTTGGATGGTGTTGAGGGGATGTTTGATCTGGTCGTTAGCAAACCCCCATGCCAGGCGATCCCAGACGGGGTTTCCGGGTACCCAACCGTTGCAGATGGTGGGGCGGATGGGCTTAAAATCGTACGACGCGTGTTACACAATTCGATGGAGCATTTGTCGCCATCCGGACGGTTGGTCACGATCTTGCAGATGCTAGGGACAGGCGAGGACATTCCATTTGCAGATGAACTACGGCAATTTTCGCAGCAACACTCATGTTTTGTGCGCCTTACGGTAACAAAACGTTTGCCGCTGCAACGACAGGCAGATCTGCTGTTCCCTTATGGTCACGATTTTGATGCCGCGACGAAAACCCAGTGGTGCGATAGTCTTTTGGCCAACAAGTATCTTTATCTATACGATGCGATTCTGGAGGTGTTTGCCGCTCGTACATCCGGGTTCGAGCAAATTTCGCTTGGGTTTGCCGGGCACAATACACGTTACCGACTACGGCATGTCGCAGTGAATTTTGAAAAATCTCTAGTTCTGCAACCGGCAGGTTTGCCGGTTTCATCGCTGCAACAAATGGCAATATCCTTGTGTGACGGCACGAAAACGGTTGGTGAAATTGCCGATTTTCTGGCCACGCAGGCGAAATCTGAAGGGATCGGCGAAGGGCGCGTGCGCGCGCGCGTTGATGAAATAGCCGGGTGGCTGCTGGAAAATGGGTATCTGGCTGCAAGTCAGGATTGAGACGTCAATGGTGCGTAGCGAAATTGAAGAGCCAGATTTTCAACAACCGGTGCAAGTGCGGCAATATCAGATGTAGGCCATGTTTTCCATTGATCGACACTGGTTGTCAGAATGCTTTTGGTCTGGGTGATTTTGTGATCTTGATAGCCCGGCGTGTGATCAGTAGAGAATGCGCGCTCAATCACGCCTGGATCATCCGGTTCACCCAGAAAATGGAATACATCCTTCAAGACAGTTTGCGGGGACGTCACTAGGTCTTCGTACCTGACTAGATGGCATCGGGTCGGATGCGCGCGGGAGAATGACAAAATGACTTCGTTGACCTGATTCCAGTAATGGGCATAGGCAAGGCGGCCTTTTCCGTACGTCTTTACGCAAAGGGTTAGATCGTCGTGGCGCTCCATGCCGCCATGACCGCGCCACATGTCTTCCAGCGACAGGACCGTATCCAGAGGATGGCGTACCAGACACAGATATTGTGCATCCTGCTGAAACAGCGCTTCGATCAGATCAAGATGGCGATAGTATTGAGGTGTCTTGTCAATCCATCTGTGTTTGTTCTGCTGGCGTGCATAACTATCAAAGATTTCAACGCTGAACGCGCGCAAGGTGCCATATATTGAGTCAAGATCCATGCCCAATGTGTTCAGCGCAGTGTATGTGTCCGGGAAATCCAGAAAAGACTGAAGACCAGCGATAAATTTCGACTCGGGCGGGCAGGCAATATTTTCGTGTGCATCCAGCAGATAGCGCAAAAGTGTTGAACCAGACCGCATGGCGGAAATGATAAATGCCGGACGTGGTTGTTTTGAAGCAGGGGCGGGGCTCTGTTCGCCATTTTGCGCAATCAGACCGAGCGATTTGAGCGAACTAAGGCAGATATCCAGTGTTTGAGAGTTGACACGGTACTTTTTAGCCCAGTCTTCCAGCGGTTCTGCGCGTGCGACAAAGCCTAAGAGGTCAAGAATTTCTGGTGTGAGAATGTTGCTTTTTCCGGTGCGGGGGTCCGCATACGAGAGCCGACCATCAGCGTTCATCGTAAAAGTGGCAGAGTTTCGCAGTCGGAGTGCCATACCTCACATGCCTTTGAGAAAGCCGCCGTCGCAGGCGATCAGCTGGCCAGAAATATATCCCGCACGGTTTGAGGCAAGAAATGCTGAAAGATCAGCGATGTCCGACGGTTCGGCAATCTTGCCTGCGGGGATCAGCTGGCCTGCCTTTTCGATCGGAAACCCACTTTGTCGCAGCCGCTCTGTCAGTACAAATCCCGGCAATATCGCGTTGGTTGTAATGCCTGCGCTGCCAAATTCGTTGGACATAATGCGTACTAAGCCATGCAGGCCTGTGCGCAGTGAACTGGCAATTGTAAGTCCAGGTTGCGGCTCTTTGCCAGCCGTTGATGTGATAAGAATGATCCGGCCCCAGCCGCGCTCGGCCATGTGCGGGTAGGCGGCTTGCGCTGTTTCGACCACGGACATCCATAAACTTTGAAATCCCTGGTTCCAATCCTGTGCGGTTGTGTCCTTGAACAAGGATCGAGCAGGGCCGCCAGTATTGCACACAACAATATCAGGAGGTGACAAGCGATCTGAAACCGCGCTCACCAGGCGCTTCCCGCTGCCCGGTTCGTTGAGGTCACAAACCAGATGGGCGGCGGCCCCTATTTGGACTGCGGTCCGCGCGAGATCATCTTTGCCGCGCGCCGCGATGGCGACGCTGGCGCCTTCGGAGATCAGACCTTGTGCAATCGCGCGCCCTATTCCGCGTGAGGCCCCAAGAACGAGCGCGGTTTTTCCAGCCAGTCCTAGTTCCATTCGTCAGGCCGCCTCGGTCTTGGAAATGGCAGAGCGATAGCCATCCACATGGCCGACCATCTCATCCAATGTGAGGTTCGTGAGATTGACCAAGGGCTTTGATGCCTCTCCCAAACTAAGAAGATAGGCTTCTTCGTCTGGGATTTTGCCATTTTCCAGCGCCCACTCATAAATGGGCGTTGCGGGTGTTGGTTGAATATAGGACACACACGTATAACTTCGGGCTTCTGCCAGAACATTGAAAGTCTGATCAATGGTCTGGAAGGTCTCCTGTGGGTAGCCGAATATAACGGATGTGTAGGATTTGATACCGACAGCTTCCAGAACATGGGACTGGGTGATGAAGTCGCGCGAGCAATTTCGTTTGTTCATGGCCTCCAGAATTTCGTCACTGCCGCTTTCCAAAGAATAGGCTAGACCCTTGCAGCCTGCCTGTTTCAGCTTGCGAGCCAGATCAACGCGGTCCCAATTGAATAATTCGGACCGACAGCTGGCAAAGAATGACATGTTCATCTCGCGATCAATCAACATGTCGGCAAGTTCACGGACCGGGCGTTCATGGGTAAAGCTGAGCTCATCCCAGAACAGAATAAAGTTTGCGTCGTATTTATCTTTCCACAATTGAATTTCCTCAATGACGTTCTCCGGCGAGCGGCGGCGGTATTGCGTGTGCTGAAATGCATGGAAACAAAAGCTGCACCGAAACGGACACCCGCGCGCCATATTCACTGGCATTGCGATTACGTCATCAAGTTCTATAGGTGCTGGTGGCGGGATGCTATATTTGCTGCGATCAAGATAAATTTCCATCTCAAAGTGATCGTAGTTCGGGAATGGTATCGTATTGATGTCTTTGATGATCGGGCGCGCCGGGGTCGTGACCAACCTGTCACCGTCTTTGTAACACAGGCCCCGAACCTCTGACAGCGAACGCCCCTCATCAAGTGTCTGCAGTAGTTCCACAATGGTGATGTCACCCTCGCCAAGCACGCCTATATCCACGTCGGATTTTTCAAGCAGCATTTCTGGCATCGACGTGCTGAGTGTGCTGCCCACGATTATCGGCACATCCGGGCGATGTTCTTTGATCATCCGGGCAACATCCCGGACCCAGCTATATTGAAATACCATGGTGCCAATTCCCACCGCGTCATAGGATTTGGTGCGGATATGCATTTCAATATCAGCGGGCGACCACATATGTGCATCGCAATCAACGACTTCGATGTCGATCCCAGCCCGTTCTACAGCGGTGGCGATATAGGCCATACCGACATTCAGCGTCAGCATGTGATTTCCGCGAATGCGCGTGTCAAATTCAAACCCTGCGGTCAGAGCAGAGGGGAGAAACGGATTGATAAAAAGAATCTTCAATGTCTTGCCTACCATGATAAAGATGCCGAGCGTGCTGCTGCAGAAAAATTTATATAATTGGACTCGGCTGCATCTTTTATAATCCTATGCCTAACACAATTGGGCCGTATTGGTGAGGAATTTGAATTGTGCTTCGCAAAATGCTGCAAAATTGCGTATCAGGATAGCAGGTCGCCCGTATCGGCCAATGCCGGGCAAGTCTCTGAGACTGTGTCATGCTGATCGAAGAACTCCTGAGGTTTCAGGTTGAAGAAATCGGGTTTCGGGCGACAGGGACACGGGGTTCGCAGAATTTAGTTCGAAGCCTGACGGATCGCCTGTCTGCATTGGGGTTGGACTGTGTGGAAGATCAGTTTCCAATCGAAATTTTGACGCCATCGCCTGTTTCGTTGTCGGTTGGCGGGCAATGCGTACCATCCCTGCCTTACTTTGGTGCGCCTGGATTTCTGGGCCGTGGACAAGACGGTCAGGTTTTAGCCTACCTGGTGGAACTGCCGCCTGACTTTCAGCCAGAGGACGCAGCGGGCAAAATAGTGCTGTCCAGAGCCGCCACTGGGGATTGGCCCGGATTAGTTGAACGGCTGGGTGCCACAGGTTGCTCGGGCTTGGTACTGGTTGTTGCCGCTGGCCAAGACGACCCCCTTCGTGCGCCGGTGTCATCGTTCCTGCATCCAGATCTGACAAGCGCTGCCGCGTGGCCAGAGATGCCTGTGGTTGGCATTGCAAATTCTGATGCAGAGATACTCTTGCAAGGTGCTAACAGTGGACAGCAGATCGCCTTGGGCGCAAAAACACAGCGCATCCAGGGGGTTGGCCGTCATGTGAGCGCTGGCCGGAAAAATGATGCGGACGGTCCGGAAACGACATGGCTAATCTGCCATCACGATAGCGCCTATGAAAACCCTGACGTGCCCGCGGCGACCGACAACGGAACTGGAGTAGCGGCGGTGATGGCAGCCGTTACCCAGATGGTGGCCCGAGATGGGTTTCCAAAAGACTTGCGGGTGATTTTTTATGATGCTGAAGAATATGGGTTGTATGGCTGTCTTTCCCTGTTGGTGGACTTGACAGGTCTAAGTGACACTACAGATGCGGCACCAATTTTGCAGCGTTTGTCCAAGGGCGATATCGCCAGTTCATACATCCGGTCTTTGCCAAGAACCGTGATTGAGGTTGATACTGTCGGGCGTGGTGACGTTCTAGACTATGGGACAACTGCGCCTGATTTGGTTGCAGAACTTTTGCGGGCAAATCATCTTGGGTCTACGTTTTCGCGCATTCGTTTGTCGCCAATGTTGGGTAATCTGGAACGCATGGCCCGTTTGTTGGGCCTGGCGCAAAATACCGAGTTTCACTTTCTGACGCTTGAGAGTTCGCCCATTGTGCATACACCGTTGGACAACATGAGTGCGGTAAATCTGCCAGATGTTGTGCGGGTTGCCGACTTTCTGGCAGACCTTGTTCCGCTGCTTGATCAGCGTTCTTGTCAAAACTAAACCTTAAGTGGCATACTTTCGCAGAAACTTATGGTTCATGGCCCCTTAGGAGTTCTTGGATGTCCATACAAGCGGCCCGCGCCTTTCACGAACGCGCATTCAGCGATAATGAATTCAGGCGCGCGGTTGAGGCGAAAGGTAGGGAAGGGCTCCAGTTTTTGAACGATATCGGCTACGCCTTTGACGTTGAACATTGGCGCAAGCTGCAGCAAACGTTGAAAGAGGAGCAGGCGGAGGCAGCGCTGACCATAGAGAATCTAAGCCAAGGGGACATAACGGCGGCATTGAATGCATCGCGTAACAGTTTGGCGAAATTTCCGTTATCATGGCAGTTGTTGGACCTGCATGTCGCCGTTCTAGGCCATTGCGGCGCGCATGCAGAATGCAAAACTTTCTTGCGCGAATTATATGCAGATCACCCGCGGCTTGTTTATCTTGATGGCCCGCAGCGACAGCGTGCGCTGGATATTCTCGGGGCAACGTTTGCCTTCGCTCTGGCACAGAACCCTGAACTACAAAAGGCGCGTGATTTGGCAACAGCAGGCCCAACTGCGCCGACGGCGGGTGGCTGGTCTATGACGTTGAAGGCTGAGGTTTGGCCCGATAGACATCAGGTTGCCGTGGTCGCATGCCCAACAGTTGAAGACTTTGCGGCGCGGTTTGCTTATCGGAATCGTCCCGTTCTCCTGCAGGGCCTGACTGATGATTGGTCGGCAAAAGACACCTGGCGACGCGACCCGTTTCTTAAGACACATGGGCAGACAACGGTACAGGTGCATCCGGCCCGCGACGTGGTTGAAAACCTGCGGACGGGCCAGCCAACTGAGCAAATGTTGATGTCGGACTATGCAACCCAGATGTCGGCGCGCGGTGACGTGCCATATATATTCAAAGGGCTTGATAGTGCAGCCATAGCCGCTGATTTTGACGAACCAGACCAATTTGCGGCACCGTTGTTTTCAAATGCCGTAGAAAAGCGGCATGAGCGCACGTTTTTCTATCTGGGTCCTGCAGGGTCCGGTGTGGGATTTCATCAGCACGTCGCGGCATGGAATGCATTGGTTTATGGTTATAAAATCTGGTTTTTCATCCCACCGCACGCGATCCAGCGGTATCGTAATGCTAATATTACCGCATTGGCGTTTTCTGATGATGTTCCAGAAGAGATCATCAAATGTGTTCAGTGTCAGGGTGAGGTTCTGTTCGTACCACAATACTGGCATCATGCAACGTATAATTTGACCGATTGCATCGGCGTTGCACGGGAAATTGGCACGATTGACAATCTGCCGCAACGGTTGCGCGACGCGCTTTCTTTGGCGTGATGGGGGGGGCGTTTGCTCTTTGGTGGCACCATTCACAGCGCACGTTTGGCCGACTGGCCTCAGTACGACGTGCCCCTGCCGTTTGGTTGCGACTGCACCGCATGCGATGGCCGCGCTATGGGTTGGCTGAGCATATTTCAATATTGCGCGTCCTGTGGAGCCGAAATTGGGGCGGATTTCCGGCCCCAAACACACGGGCCCGACGGACGGGAGAGCGGTTTTCGGCGCTGCACGACGCGACGCATTTTGTTGCAACTTCCAGTGGCACAACTGCGTTGCAAATCGTTTTTCGGGCTCTGAACATCAAGGCGGGTGAAGAGGTCATTGTGCCCGCGCTAACGTTCAGTTCAGTTGCCGGAGCGGTGGCGGAAATGGGTGCGATTCCGATCCTGTGTGATGTTGACGCGGCCACGCTTTGTGTCGACCCAACAGACGTCTTGCGAAAGATAACATCCAGAACCCGCGCCGTTGTTGCAGTTCATCTGGGTGCACAGATTTGCGATTTGGACAGGCTTTTGACGGTGTGTCGAGAAAGCGGCCTCGCGTTGGTGGAAGACTGCGCGCACGCTCATGGGGCGACCTGGCGGGGCCGAGGTGTAGGGAGCTGGGGTGATGCGGGGTGCTTTAGCTTTCAAACCAACAAAGCGATGAGCGCCGGGGAAGGTGGGATGATTTTGACACGCAATCCCAACCTGGCAGCGCGCTGCAGGGCCATCGTAGATTGCGGGCGGTTGGATGGGAGCGATCTTGCGCCTCAATCGGTTCTGGGGGGCAACTACCGCATGTCAGAGTTTCAGGCCGCCGTGCTTTTGCCGCAACTGGACCGCTTGCCAAAACAGGCAAAACGGCGGGCACGGAGTGCACAGATGCTGGATGCACTTCTAGGTAGGGCGAACGGAATCGAAATTTTGGAGCCGCTCTCGGGCGTCACGCAACGAGGGTGCTATGCCTATGCATTTCGATTTAACGCGGCTACAGCAGGACTCCCAATTGACCTGTTTCTATTTAGACTCTTTCTGCGGGGATGCTTGGCAAACGCATCCTTGTACCCGCCAGTTTATGACGCACCGGAATTTGGCCGCAAAGATCCACGCCTGACATTGCCGGATGGAAACGCCTGTCAGAACACGGAACAGGCGATGCGAGATACCGTCTGGCTGCCCCATATGCTTTTGCTTGCGGGGGATGCTGAAATTCATAGGCTGGCGGCAGACATTGTTTCCGCTGCCACGCCATCTCAGAAAGCCTGGTAGAAATGGCGCGCGATTTGGACAGTGAAGTCATCGTCGTGGGATCTGGTGCTGCTGGATGTTGGGCGGCGAAAACCCTGACCGAAGGTGGTGTTCGGGTGCTGCTGATGGAGGCAGGTCCGGACCCATATCGCGCCGGATTTTTTAAAGCGACGGAAGGGCGGAATGACTTGGATGCACGCCTGACAGCAGCCCGAAACGGACAACATATTCAAAGCCTTTCCGGTGCGTTTTCGAAACAAACTGCGCGTTTCTACGTGAATGACCGCGAGAACCCCTACGATACGCCACATGAAGCGCCCTATGCGTGGATTAGAGGGCGTCAATTGGGAGGGCGTTTGCACACATGGGCGCGTGCATCGCTGCGCATGTCGCCGAGCGAGTTGAATTTTCGAGATCGGAAAAGGGTGCCGGATACAATGCACTGGCCCTTGTCCTATGATGAATTGGCCTCGTATTATGATCGAGTCGAGACCTTGCTGGGTGTTTGTGGCAACAACGATGGTCTGCCAAATCTGCCGGATGGTGTCTTTCAGACACCGCCGTCGTCGGCTCCTTCCAACGATGAATTGGCGCGCCGGATAAAGGATAAAACGGGGCTGAAAGCAGTTCAAAACCGTGTGGCGCAGCGTGCGCCGGGTGGAGTGCCCGAAGCGTTGATCGATGCCTTGCGGACAGGTCGGTTGCGTATTCAAACCGGTGCTGTTGTGCGCCACTTAGTGACTAGTGCGCGCAGCGGGCAGGTGAAAGGCGTTGGATATCATGATCGAATAAACGGCACATATCAAGAAGTGAGCGGCAAAATTGTCATGCTGTGTGCGTCTGCATTTGAATCAGTGCGCATATTGTTGAATTCTACAAGCACGCATCACCCAGACGGCATCGGAGGAGGGTCTGGTCAATTAGGGCGGTATGTGTGTGATCACATTTTGGTTGGTCGAGACGGTTTTGCAGCAGGCCACTACGAGGAGCTGAACCGATCAGTAGGTTACGACCCAACGCTCAGGTCTTTGGATCGGTTTGATTTTGGGAATTACAACACGCTGTATCTCCCTGATTTCACGGGAAAATGGGGTGAGGACCCAACTTTTCCCGGCGGGTACGGCATTCAGCTGGGTGTGCTGCCGCCTGTCTGGTGGGCGCTCGGGTTTGGGGAAATGGTGCCCCGCGCGGAAAACCGAGTCACGCTGAGCAAGACGCGAACGGACGCATGGGGCATACCGTCTGCCCATATTGATATCCGCTATGGGCCCGAAGATCTGCGGATGATCTCTCATATGAATACTTCTCTTGATATATTGGCGGATATCGCCGGGGTAAAGGCCGTCAATCCGCCACTGGTGGCGCAGGGGTCGCTGCGTGACGGGCGCATTTATCGCCATTTTAAGGATCAGATTACGGGTGATCATGGAGCCTATCATCCGGGCAGCGCCATTCATGAAACCGGAGGGGCCAGAATGGGCAATAATCCTGCTAGTTCTGTCGTCAACCCGTTTTGCCAGTGTTGGGATGCGCAGAACGTTTTTGTGACAGATGGGGCCTGTATGGTAACGCCGGGATTTCAGAACCACACCCTGACGATCATGGCTCTGGCCGCGCGTGCCAGTGACTATATTCTGCGTCAATATTCAGTTGTATCGTGACACCGGCTCTAGGTGGTTTTTGACCGGCGCCCGTATCCGATTTCTGCGCCACGCGGTCGTTCTGTCTGGTCAAATTCGCCACAACGACGGGCGCAGGTCAAGGGATAGGTCTGTTGCATCACGGTGCAATAATCGGGCAATGCTGCCAGACAATCGGCCAGTGTCCGGGACTTCAGATCAAGGCGATCAAAGTCGAAATCAATTTTTTCATCATAGCGTCCGCAATTTGATTGCGTGCAAGAATATAACGTTCCGTCTGCCTGAATGTAAGGAAAGAGCTTTGGCACCACTGTCACAGCCCCCGCCTGCGCTAGGGCCGCTGTTTCGTCATGGTTGTCGACGTAGTCGTCGGCTCGGAGAATGGTTTCATCTTCAGCATAGCTTTCCCGTGCGTGGAACGTAGCGAAGCCCATTGCGGCAGCGCGAGTTCGTGCTTCTGCTAGCTGATGCTGATTGTGTTTGAATTTGATAAAGCTCCAGCCCGCGATGCCGCCAGCGTCAATGAAGGCCCTGGCGTTTGCGATGGTTTTTTTAAAGCGTAGCCCAACCCGATAGATGCTGTAGGTATCTTCGAGCCCGTCAATCGCAAAGACAACTTCGTGGCTGCGGGGCAGGGCAGTGGCTAGTTCGCGCCAGAAAGCTTCAGTTTTAGTAGAGCCGTGCGTGTTAATGCAGATAAAGACATTCGGATCGCGTTCGCGAAGAAAATGCAGTACCTGCAGGATATGCGGGGAAAGGGTAGGCTCTCCGAGATCGCCGGTAAGATGAATGCGTTCAAAGGTGAAATCCGCGAGCGCGTTTTCCAGAAAATCCCGGTCCAGTTCCTGTCGCGTTTTCAGCGCTTCGGGATAATGGGTGCGAAAATGGCAAAGTGGGCAGCGGGCGTTGCATACATTGTAGAGGTCGATTTCAAGACTGTGAAAATGTGTGTTGTTCAATGCAGTGCCTCCTGTCCGACGATGTCAGGTAATCCGGTCAAGTTTGGTCTCTTTGTCCGTTCGGGTGACGCGCGCGCGCCCAAAAAGAAAACAATAGTACAGAAAATCACGCAAATTCGCGAAGACTGATGTGGGTTTTGGAACAGTACGCGGCGCGGTGACGGTTCCTTTGACGGTCTGTGTGTCAATTAGATGTTGAGGACGCGGCACCAGGTAATCGCCGATCACCAGAAAGTCGATTTTTGTCATCAGAAAGTCGGCGATTGCATCCTGCGCGGTACAGACAATGGGCTCGCCTTTTACGTTGTAGGAGGTGTTCAAAAGCACTGGGACACCTGTTCGTTCACCAAACGCCTTCAGCAACTGCCAGAGCGTAGAATCGACAGAGTGCTCCACAGTCTGCAAACGCGCAGAACCATCGATATGCGTTGCAGAGGGAATATTTTCGCGGTCCCGTACGCGGGCCACCAGCAGCATGAAAGGTGATGGGTGATCAATGTCAAAATAGGTGTTGCAATCTTCGCGTGGAACCATCGCCCCGAATGGTCGAAAATTTTCACGAAATTTCACCTGTTTGTTCAGATGGTCCTTCATATGCGGCAGGCAGGGTGAGGCGAGGATACTACGCTGTCCAAGGGCACGGGGCCCAAATTCCAGCCTCCCCCGCACCCAGCCGACAATCTTGCCATCGGCCAACAGACTTGCAACCGTGCCTGTAAGGTCGTCGGGACGTGACTTAGGCAGGTTGTAACGATCTAGTTCGGTTGTGATGGCATCCTCGGTGATTCCAGGGCCAATAGCACAGGTCTTCATAGCGTGTCCGCGCGGCTGTTTTGCTTCATTATGGGCAAAGTATAATGCGGCCCCCAATGCGGTTCCGGCGTCGCTGGCGGCAGGCTGCACAAAAAGATCGCTCACGTGGCTTTCGGACAAAAGGCGTCCGTTAACCACGGCGTTCAGAGCAACTCCACCTGCCATACACAGATCTGAAATCCCGTATTTTGCGACCATGCGAGGGATAAATGCTAGAAAATAGCGTTCCAACCGGGCTTGAAGACTGGCGGCGATATCTGCGTGCTGAGGCTGCAACGGAGCATTGGGCGCACGTCGTGGCCCCAAGATTGCACAGGCTTTTTCATTAAATGCCTGATCCAAAAACAGATATCCCCTGGGTGTGTTCAAAAAGTCCCGGTTGAGGCGGAGCAGAGACGTATCTGTATCTCCGCCGATCAGTAACTGGTCGAAAAATGCGCGATAGGTGTCTCGCCCATAGGAGGCCAATCCCATAGTTTTGCCTTCGCCAAAAAAACCAAGACCAAGGTGATAAGTGATCAGACTATACAAAAGACCGATTGAATCTGGATATTCGCTGCCTTCAAGCCAATGGATGCCGGATTTATCCGCACGCCAGACCGCAAGCGTGAAGCGGTCTCCGCTTCCATCGGCGGTGACAACGAGTGCTTGGTCAAACGGGCTGCAATAAAACGCACTGGCCGCGTGGCTTAGATGGTGATCTAGTGCATAGATCTCGCCGGTATAGTCGAAATGGTCGCGCATTCCGTGGCGCACGCCTGTGTTGACGGTGCGATACCAATGTAGCATCCCGCTGAAATACGCAGTTTCACGCGGGAAACCACGCAAGCCTTCACCTTGAAGGATGTGGTCGCGGATCGCACTGGGACGCATTCCAAATACTGTCTGGCTCACTTGATCAACTGTGATCCCGCCCATTTCCAAAACGGACTCGATACTTTGTTTTGGAAAATTGGCCGCATGTTTGTTCCGGGTCAGGCGTTCCTCTTCGACAGCAGCGACGATCTGGCCGTTTTCTACCAAGCAGGCTGCAGAATCGTGCATTCCATATGAAATTCCTAGAATTCTGCTGTTTTGATGTGCTGCGATCACGTTTGATCGACCACGTCATGCGTCTGTTTGAACCACGCAGCTATTTTTGGATCAAGCTGTTTGGTAATGTCAGAATGATCCTGCGTCAGCCTCGCCGCAAGCATAGATTTGTTCCCTTGATCCGCAGGCACCGCCCGGCCATGACAGCCCAGACAATAAGCGCAGGCCTCCAGCGGGTATTTTTGGTCAAGGTAGGTTTTGAGTGCCGTGCGAAGATCACCTACTTCGTGAATGGACACACCATCAGATAGTGATTGGGATTCGGTGATGCCAAGTTTCTTCATGCGATCCGTGAAAACAGTCGCTTGGGTACAGGTATAAAACCTGCCGCGATGAATTGTGTTACAGCCACGTCGGTCGTCGCAGGTGTCATACAAGAATTGGACCAGGCGCCGATCCGTGTTGCGACTATTGATGCCGGTTAGGCGAAACGGGTGGCGGATATGGTCTTGAACGAACACCTTCACATCGTGCATGCGGGCGCGTTCGCTGATATCGTGCAGGCTCATCCGCATGCGCACTCCAGGGTAAAGGCTAATGCGTAAGATATCGATATCCTGCCAGATTTGGTCTGACATGCGTGGCAGCAGTAAACCATTGGTCACAAGTGATATTGAACCGGCGATACGAGTATCTTGGATTGCTTTGATGAACGCAGGCAGTTGGGGGTTGAGGAGAGGTTCGCCACCGAGAATTTTGAATTCTTCGACCCAAAGTACCTTGGACAGGCGCTCCAGATCTCGTGCAAATCCGTCGAGCGGTAAAAAGGCAGGTACCCAGAAAGGTGCCCATTGGTCACAATACTGGCAATTTAGATTGCAGTGACTGGCGATATTCGCCTCACACGAGCGGCTTTTGAGTGGGTCCATCGATTGCACCTCGCATAGTACTGGAGAAATTGTTGCATCTGAGATCGCGTCTGTCGAGATGAGGGGCGCACAATATTCTAAAGCAGGTGGATAATATTGCTTACCTAATTGGTAGCGCGGTTCAAATATTGTGGTATTTCACTAGGGTCAGGACCCATTGGTATTCTGACGGTTGGCTGATTCAGTGCTCCGAAAGAGGAGCGGTATTAGGAGCGATCTATTCTGGCTGGCGGAGGCGTAAATGGCTCGCATTTGTCCCTACTTCCCAAAGTCCCACGGCAAACCCCGCGTCGATGACCGCCGAGTTCGGTGTTGTCACACTAAGTCGGCGAAAATTGCAGGTAGCGGCCCTTATGGATAGTCAGTGCCGATGAGCACTCCGTCGATCAGCTACAAACGTCACCGGTTTTCGCCTGAAATCATCGCGCATGCTGTCTGGGTTTACTGCCGTTTCAACATGTGCTTTCGCGAAGTGGAGGAATTGTGGTTCTGTCGCAAAATTTTCGCTGTTGGGCGAGTCGGTCGGATCGTGTTAACAAAGGGTCTTTGATTTTGAAGGCGAGCAACCAACTGTGATGATTGAATTCACAGGAAGCCATTATCCAAAGTCGGTGATCCTGTACGCCGTGTTTTTCTACGTCCGATATGCTGTGTCGTACTGAGATTTAGAGGAGATCATGGCCGAACGTGGCGTTGAAATCGATCATG
>PIVL01000314.1 GCA_003354145.1 Paracoccaceae bacterium | reverse complement strand
AAACGATTGAAAAAACGAAATCCCCTGCAAGGAGATGCCGCGCGCTCCTGCATCTCGTAGAATATTCTGAAAATCCGCAAACTCAGCGTCTTCTTGTTTTGCCGAACGCGCTTGAAGCAGCCGGTACAATGGCTTCTGAGCCCGGCGTGGGCGCGTTCCCGCAGCTACGATCAGCAGAATACTAGCCTCAAGAAATTCAGGGGTCATCTGGCCTTCTCTGGGTATGTCCATAGCCTCAAATTCTGCCAAAGCCGCGCTCGGGACAAAATCTGTATTCTCACCCAGAATATGCGCTAGGGACATTTCTCGTAGAGCTAAAATACGATCAACATGTCCGTTAAGCAGAGTGTGCCCCATTTCGTTGCGCTCCCACTAGCGTTTATTCGATTTCAACTGAATTTCCACACCGAACTTTCACTGCAATTCACCGAGAAAATTCTTAAATCTAATGCTGCTGGCTCGCCAAGGAAACTTGAAATACGGGTCTGGTTTCCGCCATGAACTGCCGTAATTTACTGCCAACATCTTTTCTGGATTGGCGGGCACCAGATTACCGCTTACCTCGCAGGGTCTGAGTGGTCGCACGTCCTGCTCTTCTATATCAGCAAAAGTATGTGGATAGACATAAGCTTTGCCATCGTCAAACCAAGCCGGAAAAAGGTCGATCTGGCACGCACCGATAGGAAGCAATTTGTAAATGGCTGGATGTCTGTGATTTTTTTGATCGAATATGTCTTGCTCAATCAAAACTGATTTCAGTTCTTTCCACTCAGTAGCAGCGTCAAGTTCGTTGGTCGCCTTCAGTATAACAGCCAGATCAACGTCGTCGTCGTGGTCAATCAGCCGTTTATCACGCGTCACTCCCAACAGCGTTCCAGAGTTCAGGAACGCCTGATATCCTTTTTCTTTCAAAACGGTAAGATGGTCTGAAACCCGCCCCCAAACATCGTCATGTACAACATCATTGAATGTGACTGCGTTGAACCCGTGATTGGTTAGTTTTTCATCTCCTAGATATTCAGTTACCCGCCGCTCAAAGGCCGAAAACTTTTCCGGCTCTCCGCCCTTGGTCCGAACAGTTTTTAGATTTTTGATTGCCCGAACAACTACGGCTGATCGAATGCGACCAACAACGCACGTCAATATGAGCGCTTCCAGATGCAAGACCCGATAAGATTTTCGGAACAGATGTTTCAATTCGCCATAGCAACGCCATGGCTTGAAGTCTTCCGCGTCCCCCGACATGGCGCCCATCGCCATCAACCGAATTTCGCGCACCCTTGCTTCACGTTCGGCCGTGGTCATCTCCGCAATTCGTGCGATATGAGCCTCTTTTTCCACATTTTGCTCCGATTGTTTTGATCTTGCCCACGATTATCGAGAGATACTCGGTACAAAATCTAACGCCGCTGCCTCGTTTTTTTTGATCTTAAACATCAATATTCTTCTAATTTCAATATTTTCGATTAATTCGGACTCAAGAGGTCGAAAAGGTATGTCGAAATTGTATCACCATCCCACAGCAGGCAGCATTTAAAAAAACGGGCACCCTTTCGGATGCCCGTTCTCAAACAATGATGTGGCCGCAAAAGCGACCCGGTGAAATTATTCGCCGGCCGCGTTGTCCACATTGATCGTAACGCCTGGACCCATAGTCGAGCTAAGCGCGATCTTTTTCATATACGTGCCTTTGGACCCGGATGGGCGGGCACGGGCAACAGCGCCGACAAAGGCGCGAATGTTTTCGATCAACTGCGCTTCGCCAAACGAGGCTTTGCCAACACCGGCGTGAACCACACCAGCTTTTTCGGCCTTGAACTGCACTTCGCCGCCTTTGGCGTTTTTGACAGCTTCTGCCACATCCATAGTCACCGTGCCCACTTTGGGGTTTGGCATCAGGTTGCGTGGGCCAAGAACTTTACCCAGACGGCCAACAATCGGCATCATGTCCGGTGTTGCTATGCAACGGTCAAAGTTGATCTCTCCATTCTGAACGGCAGTCATCAAGTCTTCTGCGCCAACAATGTCGGCACCCGCCGCTTTGGCTTCGTCCGCTTTGGCATCGCGGGCAAACACGGCTACGCGAACGGTTTTACCTGTGCCATTGGGCAGGCCAACCACGCCGCGAACCATTTGGTCTGCGTGACGTGGATCAACACCAAGGTTCATCGCGATCTCGATGGTTTCATCAAATTTTGCTTTGGCATTCGCCTTGACCAATGCAACAGCATCCTCAACCGACAGGTTGGCTTTGCCAGCAAATTCTTCACGCGACGCGCGGATACGTTTTCCAAGTTTAGCCATTATACCACCTCAATGCCCATAGAGCGGGCCGAGCCCATGATGATCAGCATTGCACCGTCGATATCGTTGGCGTTCAGATCTTTCATCTTAGCTTCGGCGATTTCGCGAATCTGTGCAGACGTTACTGTCCCGACAGTTTCACGGCTTGGGGTTGTCGCGCCCGATTTTACTTTGGCGGCCTTTTTCAGGAAATACGACGCCGGTGGCGTCTTGATGTCCATGGTAAAGGACTTGTCCTGATAATACGTGATCACGGTTGGGCACGGCGCACCGGGCTCAAGGTCTGCGGTCTTGGCGTTGAACGCCTTGCAGAATTCCATGATATTGATGCCGCGCTGACCCAATGCCGGACCTACCGGCGGGGATGGGTTTGCTTGTCCTGCAGGGACCTGCAGTTTCATCGACCCTACTAGCTTTTTAGCCATAAGACCTTACTCCTGTTCCAACACCCAAGGGACGCGTCCCAATGGGATATTTAGTTGTGTGGTCCGGTCCGGCTGCCGCGGCAACCTCGCCTCCCACTTACGCTGTGTTTTCAGAACGAAAACACGATGATCACATCAGGTCTGTCGTGTGACCTGGGTGAATTCCAATTCGACCGGTGTTTCCCGGCCAAAGATCGACACAGTCACCTTGAGGCGCTGGTTCTCGTCGTCGACATATTCAACCATACCGTCGAAATCTTCGAACGGTCCGTCGTTAACCTTAACTTTCTCGCCCACTTCAAAGTGGATAAGAGTACGCGGCGAATCTTCGCCTTCCTGAACCCGGTTCAGGATCGCATTGACTTCGGCGTCGCGCATTGGCATCGGGCGGCCCTGTGGCCCCAGAAACCCGGTGACGCGGTTGATCGAGTTTATCAGGTGATAGCTGCGATCAGACATTTCCATCCGCACCAGCACGTAACCGGGCATGAACCGACGTTCGGTTGTTACTTTTTTGCCCCGGCGCACTTCGATCACCTCTTCGGTGGGCACCAGAACTTCGTCGATTTCATCCTGAAACCCCTGCTCCTCAGCAGAAACCCGGATCTGCTCGGCGATCTTTTTCTCGTAATTTGAAAGAACGCTGACAGAATACCATCGCTTCGCCATGATTAACCGAGTCCTTGTTTAGTGCAGCCCACCCAGTACGAGAGGCCGAATTCATAAATTTTCACAGGCCGTTGGCCTGCCGCGGTGCCTGAATAAAAATCGGCGCGCAACACGAATCGCCGCACGCCCATTCAAGGCAGGGCGTCAACTAACCCTCAAATCCCAATAGATCAAGAGGTCGCGGTGCATTTCGTATCCGTAATTCGGCTTTAGCCGAACATACCCAACACGGCATGCAAGCCACTGCGAATGCCAAGATCGACGAGGGCAAAAAACAGCGCTGTCAGCGCGGCCATGATGAATACCATCACCGTGGTCAGGAACACCTCCCGCCGGTTCGGCCAGACAACTTTGGATATCTCAGCACGGACCTGCTGGATAAACTGGATCGGATTAGTAGTGGCCATGAGCACGCTTTCTCTTGATAGATGATTGGCACATAACGGGCTTATCCAACGACTTCAAGCCTGAGGCAACAACAGAATGTTACCATACGCTGTGAAACCGCCACAGTGGGTTGTCACGACCAAACATATTACGATTTCCTCAAGTATCGGGTTTTTTCCTCGTTCAACACCCAAATACGCCACTGATCTTTGGGCAGTTCATCTGGCATAAAGTGAATTTCGGCAGGCCAGCGAATTTTATTGTGGTTGGGATTGGTTGCAATGCTGCGGGCAATCGATGCCGCTGAAAAATCAACGAATTTCTGCATCGGCACGTCGGGGTTTGGATATTCCTTCCACGGAATGTCGGTGGATGTAATCAAATCCCATGTTCCGTACCTGTCTTCAAGGTTAGCTATGCATTCCCCACTAAGATCACCCTTATCAACTATCTCTTTATCCTGCTCTGATAACTCCATCACAGTGACCCCATAGCTTTTCCAATAATGGGTGGGGGTAATAAATTCGGGGGATAAAGTATAAGTTTTCATCCTGCACCCATCCGCCGACAATACCCTGAACTCATAAGACGCAGGGTCTTCCCGATACAAACCGGGGATGAACCTAAGACTTTCCCCTGTTGGAATGTAGGTACGTTTTTTTTGTCGTCTTCGAAAAGGTAATCAGACACATTCATCGCTGTATCCCTTCTATTTGGGTATGCTGCTCCGCCAGACTGATGCTGGACCAGATACCTTCTGCTTGAGAAACCAAGAGGACCTCAGCCGATCTTGACCTTAACCGCGCCGTGACAGGAAAAATCATCCAGATCATGTGCCTTCTCCCACCTGCGGCTTTGCACCCATTTTCCCAAGCGTTTCCTTGTCCACCAACCGCGTAATCACCGGATGCAGGCGCAGATAACCATCTTTAACCACCTGTTTGAAAGCCGCTGTTTCAGAAAGTATAGGCTGGCAGTTCTGTGCGTTCTCAATCAACCGAAAGGGTGCATAAAATCACGCACATTGCAACTTATTAGTGCGCCATCGCCTTGATTGCATCAACGACAATACCCAGCGCCCGCTCCAGGTCATCTACCTCAATCGTCAACGGCGGTGACAACGTCAGCACACAGCCCTGCGACACCTTGAAACTTAGACCCGCCTCAAGACAGGCATAATAAATCGCCTCGGCACGGGCATTCCCGGGGGTTTTTTCATCGCGATCCTCAACGATCTCAACGCCAAACATCAGCCCCCTGCCCCGGATGTCACCAACAACCGGAACGTCGGCCAGTTCTTCGTGCAAGTAGTCCAAGGCAAACCGGCCTAGTTCCGCAGCCCGATCAACCAGCCCTTGGTCCTCGATAATCTCAAGCGTTGTCAAAGCAGCACGTGCCGTCACCGGGTTTTTTTCGTGGGT
>PIVL01000663.1 GCA_003354145.1 Paracoccaceae bacterium | reverse complement strand
TAGGTCGATTCGGTCATGGCGGTGTAGGTCCAGGCGCCCGGTGTTGAGTACGCGACAAACGGCTGTGCGAATGTGGTGTTAATTGGCGTTTTTGGGTTTTTCTCGATGTCCCACTGGTGCCAAACCAACGCACCATAGGTCCACGGCCCATCAACCCGCAAACCCACAGCGGCAGGACCAAGCGCCCAGGTTTCGCCCGATACCGCAGAGCCCGTAGGAATTTTGAGGATACCGCCAAGACCCCAGGTGAAGCCGCCTTCCATCACGTCCGAGTAGACCGCCGTCAGCTGGACATCTCCAAAGCCAGATTGTCTTGTTCCCGGAACGACATCTTCTTGATCGATGTAAGAGAAGATTGTTCGTGTGATGATGTTTGCACCATTATCCAAAGAGAATGGGATGATTGGCTGAAAGACGGTTGTCGTTCTCTTTCCGTTGCCCCCGGGCCCCAGATTCTCGTCCCAGTTTGTTTGAAGCGGGAACGAATAAAGCGACGCAATCGGATTCGCCAGTTCCTGGGCCAGTTGGGCGCCATTATCTTGCGCGACTGCTGTGGAGCTGCAAATGATTGCACACAGGGTGGTTGCGTGTCTCATCGGTATTCCCTCCCAAGATCCTTGTTGTCGAACAGTCGCGGTGATGTTCAGGTCGTGATTTCGACGGCTCCCCCATCGACCTTTGCTAACGCAATTTCGTAAGTAACTAGCATCTGATCAAGGGAAAGATATTACCATTTGGTGACAAAATAAGCGCCAATAGATTAAACAAGGCATCTGTTCATCCATCTATGGTGGGAAACGATGGCGGGTTCGGCCCTTGTTGCCGCTTTGGTCCTGTTTGCCGGAGCGATGGCCCCGCTTGGCGACGATGCAGGCGCAAAAATGATAGATCGATTATTGCAGATCGGCTTGGCACTGATTTACACGCTGTCCGCTTTTGTCGTTGTTGATCATATTCTACCGGAACCTGAAGAAACTCAGGGCGGAGGTTTTGCTTGAACGCTATCCTGAAGCAGCCGTTTCAACCGGTTCTGCCTTGACTACAGGACGACCTCCGCAATAATGACAGGCCCAAATTCCTAGCCATAACGCCGCAGCGGATTCTTTACCCTTTCCCGACAAAATCCTGAAAGTCTTATGGCGGACTTCATCAACTAATTTGGTAGTGCGCGCCCTCACAACTTTCACCCAAGTGGAACGCTGACAGTTAACATGACGCTACCCCCTTGGGTGCGGTAGTTCGTGTCAAACTCCCAATAACCCCGGAGGTTGGTGAAAATCTCGCGCCCT
>PIVL01000662.1 GCA_003354145.1 Paracoccaceae bacterium | reverse complement strand
ATCGGCCAGGCCAGATCCCAATGCTGATCGTTGACTGTGGCGCTGATCGCCTTTTTGCCAAGCGAAGTTGAAATGCTGCTGGCCACTTCGGCGGCAGTTACGCCAGCGTCAAAGGATTTTGCGTTGCCATCAGGGAGTGTAAGAGAGATTTGTGCCATATCGGCGCTCCTCGTCAGTTTGGCGCCCACTGAACGCCCGGTTGCGGGTTATGTTGCAAGGGTTATTTACGCGGTGGTTCGGGCTTGTCAATACAGCAGGCACATGCAGTATTGCAAAAGGTCGGATTGCGACCCCAGGCACCACAGGAGAACCCAATGCCCGAAGTAGATTGGTCACGTCTGAAAGCTCAGGATTTGCGGGCGTTGGCGGATAATAATGCCGTTGTGATCCTGCCGATTGCATCAATCGAACAGCACGGGCCGCATTTGCCGGTGATGACCGATACGCGCATCGGGCAAGAAGTAGCATTGCGTGCAGCGCGCAAAGCTTATGACAAACGTCCAACGGTAGTGACACCGGTGGTCTGGTCAGGGCTAAGCGAGCATCACATGCCATTTGGCGGCACTCTGACGGTAAGCCATTCGACTTTTCGTGCACTGCTGCACGATCTTATCGTGTCACTGACTAGGCTCGGTTTCCGCGACATTCTGATTTCAAACTCGCATGGTGGTAATATCATCGCGATGCAGCAGATTCTGGATGAACTGTCAGAAGTCGTCGATGCAACGATGGTAGGTACCACCTATGCCAGCGAGGCCGAGCCGGAAATCGGCGCGGTTCTGCAAGATCAGGATGGGGTTCAGCATGCAGGCGAGGCGGAAACATCAATGATGTTGGTATGCGAACCTGGTCTGGTTGATACATCCGATTTGACTGCATTGACCAATCTGGGTGACGGACCCAGCTTTCTCAAAGCTGGTCGCGCTTCTTACCGGTGGCGCCCTTTTACCCATCTGACTGGCAATGGCGTTGCCGGTGTTCCCGAAAAATCAAATGCAGACAAGGGTGAAAAGCTGCTGGAGATCAGTGCCGCGGCACTGGCGGCTATTATCACTGACCCTGAAACCTGGGCTGCCCCGCAAGATCTGCGCGGCCAGGGGATCGGCGGCGTGCCATTTCGCAAATAACCCATTTGGCGAGGTTCTGATGCCCAAATTTTTGGATACGTCACGCGGGCGTCGAATCGCCTATCACAAGACCGAAGGGCGCGGCCCGACAATCGTGTTTCTTGGCGGATTGAAATCGGACATGGAGGGCACCAAGGCACTGCATCTGGAAAGCTGGGCGCAAA
>PIVL01000313.1 GCA_003354145.1 Paracoccaceae bacterium | reverse complement strand
CTCCGTTTCCACGCGATGCAAGCTCGCCAGTGGTGACGCCGCTGTCGCCGTCGGTGGTCTATGCCAGCGATACGCCCGACGCGCTGGATGACCAGTACGAAGGCCGCGCCATGGGCTATACATATTCGCGCGAAGGACATCCCAACGCAGATGTTGTCGCAGAGCGTATGGACATAATGGAAAACATGTCTGGCGGTATCGTCACCGGGTCTGGCATGGGTGCAATCAGCTGTGTTCTGATGGGTTTGCTGAAATCGGGCGACCATGTGATTGGCGGCAACCAACTATACGGCCGTTGCCTGCGTCTGATGAAAGAAGATTTGCCACGTCTTGGCATTGCAACGTCGCTGAGTGATCCCGTGGATGTCGCTGCCATACGGGCCGCGATCCGTCCTGAGACACGGATGATTCTGGTCGAAGTTGCGTCAAATCCAACGCTGCGGATTGCCGATATTGATGGTATTGCCGCGTTGTGCCGCGAAAAGAATATTATTTTTGCGGTCGACAACACCTTTACCACGCCGCGCGGGTTTCAGCCGTTTGGTCACGGGGCTGATATTGTCATCCATTCGATCACCAAACTGTTGGCCGGACATTCAGATGTAATGCTTGGATATGTGGTGGCGCGCGATACCGATCTGAACACGCAAATGCGGGTGTTTGCGGTGACCACTGGCCTGACGCCCAGCCCGTTTGATTGCTGGCTGGCAGAACGTGGGATGCTGTCGTTTGATTTGCGCTTTGAACGTTCTCAGGCCACGGCGGCAATTCTTGCCGACCATATTGCCGGGCAACACGGCGTTAAACGGGTGATTTATCCAATGCGCGCGGATCATCCGGATCATGCACGCGCGGTTGACCTGCTTGATGGGCAGGGCTGCAACATGGTCAGTTTTGAACTGACCGGAGGGCGCGCCGCCGCCAACGCGTTCACCCGTGCCGCCGAAGGCCTGTCGTTTGCACCAACGCTGGGAGATGTGGGCACAACGCTGTCGCATCCTGCATCGTCGTCGCATCGCGCCCTAACGGCTGAAGAACGTGGCGCGCTGGGTCTAAGCGAAGGATTTTTTCGCGTATCTGTAGGATTGGAAGACCCCGAAGCCCTTAAGTCCATCTTTACTGACGCGATCGCTGCGGCATCCGCTGCCGAATAGGCTCAGCGGGGCAGGGTATCTTCTGGCTGTGCATGCGTCGCCAGCCAATCTCTGAACAACTGCAACGCTGGATCACGCGACTTATTGCGTGGCCAAACCAGATAATACGCGCCCTGTGCCTCGATCGCCGGACCAAATGGGGCGACCAGTCGACCGGTCGCCAGATCCTGCTCGACCAGATAATCGGGCATCAGCGCGACACCTAATCCGTGTAGGGCAGCCTGTGTAATGGTTGAGAATTGATCATACATTGTGCCGCTGTGGTCGCCACTTTGAATACCATGTTGCTCAAACCAATGCTGCCAGGCAAGTGGGCGGGTCTGAATGTGCAGCAAAGGCAGTTCCTGTATTGTGGACCGGGCCAGTTCCGGTGCGCAAACCGGGATAATCTGTTCGCTTTTCAGCAGAAGATGGTCCGCTCCGGTCCACTCACCAGAACCATAATGCAGGGCTGCATCAAAGGCTTCCATGGCGAAGTTAAACGGCTCCAGCCGCGTGGACATGTTAATTGTCACATCTGGGTGCAGCCGCGCGAAATCTGGTAATCGCGGCATCAGCCAGCGCATGCCAAATGTTGGCAGGATGGCAAGGTTCAGCGTTCCTCCCAGCGGCGCGGTTTGCAACCGCAATGATGCCTGTGCGATCTGGTTCAGGGCCTGACGCACCTCTGTCGCATAGTCCCGTGCCGCATCAGTCAACGATAGTCGCTTGCTGTCGCGCAGGATCAATTCAATACCGATCTGTCGCTCTAGCGCTTGCAATTGACGGCTGATTGCGCTTTGGGTCAGTGACAGCTCATCGGCCACGGCTGACGCACTGCCAAGCCGATCCAGGGCTTCTATGGCCCGTAGCGAGGCAATTGAGGGCAGGAATCTGCGTGGTGCAATCATGTATGAGTATTAATCATATAAACTTGCCAAAGTCTCGCTGTTTTCTACCTCCAACCCGGCCTAAATTACCAGCAACCCAAGGAGACCCTAATGAGCACGCCAACCCTGAAAGCCAAAGACGCCCCCGATCTCAGCAGTTTTGACTGGGAAGACCCGTTCCGCATGAACGACCAGTTAGACGAAGACGAACGGATGATTGCCGCAAGCGCGCGCGCCTATTCGCAGGAAAAACTGCAAACCCGCGTTACCAAAGCTTACGCGAACGAAGAATCCGATCCGTCGATCTTTCGCGAGATGGGCGAAATGGGCCTGCTGGGCGTCACTATTCCGGAAGAATACGGCGGATTGGGTTCAGGCTATGTCAGCTATGGCCTTGTCGCCCGCGAAGTTGAACGCGTCGATAGTGGCTATCGATCAATGATGTCGGTGCAAAGCTCGCTGGTGATGTATCCGATCTATGCATACGGATCGGAAGAACAGCGCCTGAAATACTTGCCAAAGCTGTGCAGCGGTGAATTCATCGGTTGCTTTGGCCTGACCGAACCAGACGCAGGCAGCGACCCCGGTTCAATGAAGACCCGTGCCGAGAAAACTGCGAGCGGTTACAAAATCACTGGCTCGAAAATGTGGATTTCCAATGCACCCATCGCTGATGTGTTTGTGGTCTGGGCAAAATCTGACGAACATGGCGGCAAAATCCGTGGCTTCGTGCTGGAAAAGGGCATGGCAGGCCTGAGCGCCCCGAAAATTGAAAACAAGATGAGCTTGCGCGCCTCGATCACCGGCGAAATTGTTATGCAGGGCGTCGAAGTTGGCGAAGATGCTCTTTTACCGCATGTTCAGGGGCTTAAAGGGCCGTTTGGTTGTCTGAACCGGGCGCGTTATGGCATTTCCTGGGGCGTGATGGGGGCAGCTGAAACTTGCTGGCATGCGGCAAGACAATACGGGCTGGATCGGCATCAGTTCAACCGCCCACTGGCGCAAACGCAGCTGTTTCAACGCAAACTCGCAGACATGCAGACCGAAATCGCGCTTGGCTTACAAGCCAGCCTGCGGGTTGGTCGCCTGATGGACGAGGCCAATGCAGCGCCTGAAATGATTTCAATCGTCAAGCGCAACAATTGCGGCAAGGCCCTGGAAATCGCGCGCCATTCACGCGACATGCACGGCGGCAACGGCATCAGTCTGGATTTCCAGGTCATCCGCCACATGATGAACCTTGAAACCGTCAACACCTATGAAGGCACCCATGACGTGCATGCGCTGATCCTTGGGCGGGCACAGACCGGATTGCAGGCGTTTTTCTAGGGTTACTTGACAGGTGAAGGGCCAAAACCTAATTTTGACCCTTCACATTCCCCTGATTTGAATATATTCAACTTTTGTAATATGTATTTGTCAGGATATATCCCATGTCCCAATCCGCCGCTCGCTGGAGTAAATTGTTTCCCATTTTGTCATGGGGACGCACCTATAACAGCGATGAACTCACCGGCGATATTACCGCTGCGGTGATCGTCACCATCATGCTGGTGCCGCAATCGTTAGCCTATGCTTTGCTGGCCGGATTGCCCGCGGAAGTCGGGCTTTATGCCTCGATCTTACCGCTGGTGGCCTATGCGATCTTTGGCACCAGCCGCGCATTGGCGGTGGGGCCCGTCGCTGTCGCCTCGCTGATGACTGCGTCAGCGTTGGCTCCACTGGGTCTTGAGACGCTGCAAGACTATATCGCAGCCGCCGCCGTTCTGGCCGTTCTGTCTGGTTTGATGCTGCTTGCAATGGGGGCCTTACGGCTTGGCGTTATTGCCAATTTCCTAAGCCATCCACTGATTTCGGGCTTCATCACCGCGTCTGGTATTCTGATCGCGACCAGCCAGATCAAACACCTTCTGGGCATCTCGGCAGGTGGGCACAACCTGATCGAAATGCTGCATTCCTTATGGCTGGGATTGCCTGAGATCAACATTCCGACGGTACTGGTCAGCTTGGCGGCACTGGGTGGGTTGATCTGGGTACGCAAGGGGCTGGCGCCATTGCTACAACGCATGGGGGTCAGAAAGACCCACGCGCAAACCGCAGCGCGCGTCGGTCCGGTTTTTGCTGTCATCGGAACCATTTTTGCCGCTTGGGCGCTGGATTTACAGGCCTTGGGCGTGTCCGTCGTTGGTACAGTACCAACCGGATTGCCGCCGTTTGGCATGCCGGAATTTGACCTTGGCTTGCTATCGGCACTGGCCATACCAGCGCTGTTGATCTCGGTCATTGGTTATGTCGAAAGCGTATCTGTCGCCCAAACCCTGGCTGCCAAGCGACGCCAACAGATTGATCCCAATCAGGAATTGATCGCTTTGGGTGCCTCAAGTGTTGCATCGGGATTTTCCGGTGGTTTTCCGGTGACGGGTGGGTTTGCTCGGTCAGTCGTGAATTTCGATGCCGGCGCGCGGTCGCCAGCGGCCGGGGCGTTTACCGCTGTTGGCCTGCTGTTTGCCGCAGTATATCTGACACCATTTTTGTACTTCCTTCCAAAGGCCACGCTTGCGGCAACCATCATCATAGCCGTGCTTTCGCTGATCGACCTTTCAATCCTTCGACGCAGCTGGGAATATTCACGTGCTGATTTCTCGACTGTATTAACAACGATTTTACTGACGTTGTTCGCTGGCGTCGAAGTTGGCGTGTCCAGCGGCCTCATCCTGTCGTTGGCATTGTTCATCTGGAAAACCTCGCGTCCGCATGTGGCCGAAGTGGGGCAGGTGGCCGGTTACGAACATTTCCGCAATATTCTGCGCCATGATGTGATTACCGACCCAGCGGTTCTGAGCCTGCGCATCGACGAGAGCCTGTATTTCGCCAATGCTCAGCGCATGGAAGAACTGGTCGTGTCTCGGGCCGTCGCGTTACCCGAGCTAAAACATGTTGTGCTGATGTGTTCTGCCGTGAACGAAATCGACCTGAGCGCGCTTGAATCCCTCGAAGCGATCAACCATCGTCTGGACGATATGGGAATTGTCCTGAACCTGTCCGAGGTAAAGGGTCCGGTGACGGACCGATTGCAACGCGGCGATTTTCTGGATCATTTGACCGGCAAGGTTTTCCTATCACAGTTTGAAGCATTTCAGGAATTACGTACCAATTCAGGGCAGGCCCGGCAAAGCGACGTAGAGTAACTTACGTTAGGTTTGGTATATTTTCACTC
>PIVL01000661.1 GCA_003354145.1 Paracoccaceae bacterium | reverse complement strand
GCCACCGCCACCAAGAATGCGGTCGTCGCCAGCCTCTGAGTCGACATCCTCGAAGTCGCAGGTCGGGCATTCCAATTGATGACCATTATGGCCGCCATCGCTCGAGAGCGGAGGGGGGGGACCCGCCTCACAGCAATCGCCAAACCAGTGATCACGGTCGTCATGGTTGTTATAGACTTCTTGGCTGTTACCAAAATCACCAAACATGATGTCGCCTTGTGCGCCACCGGCCATCTTGTCGTTGCCGCCGCCGCCGCGCATCTGGTCACGACCAGCGTCGCCTTGCATGTCGTCTTGGCCAGAGCCGCCGTCCATGGTGTCGTTGCCACGGCTACCGAACAACAGGTCGTTGTCTGCACCGCCCCAGACGACATCGTCGCCTCCGCCAGCATCGATAGTGTCGTCACCGAAACCACCGTACAAGCAATCGTCGCCACCAGGGATTTCGCCCTTGTCGCCGTCTGCGGGATCAGCGCCAACACCGGTGCTTTCGCCAGGATATACGTCGCCGAATATTTCGTCGTCGCCATCGTTACCTGCGACCATGTCATTACCAAGGCCACCGGCCATGCGATCGTTGCCGGTTCCGCCAGACATGCGGTCGTTTCCGGTACCACCATACATGGTGTCGTTACCTTCATCGCCCCACATGCAGTCGTCGCCGCTTTCGCCGTCCATGCAGTCGTTGTCGTCGCCACCGGACATCCAGTCGCCAGACCCTATAAGGATAGAGCCGTTTTCTTCACTGATGTCGTTGGAGTCGTCGCCGTCGCCATCGTCACCAAACATGGTGTCGGCACCTTCGGAACCGTACATTACGTCGGCATCCGCACCACCCAGCAGCAGGTCATCGCCCAGCTCGCCGTCGATGTAGTCACAGCCGGCTTGGCCGTCGATGCAGTCACCGTCGAAATATTCAGTGGTACCGTCGTCGCCGTCGCCACCCAACAGCCAGTCATTACCGGTACCGCCTTCGATCTGGTCGCGACCTTCACCGCCTTCGATGTAGTCCTGGCCTTGTTCACCGTCCAGGATGTTGTAATGCTCATCACCGTAAATCGCATCGTTGCCAGCACCGCCTTCGGCGTTCATCGCAGAAAATGGTGCATTCAGGTCGATTACGTCTCCGTTGCTGTCACCATATTCATAGGTGCCATCATTGTAGTTGATGTGGTGTTTATTATCGCTCAACTCAATGTCGCAATTAGGATCACAGACTTCCCAGTCTGGTTCATGATCAGGATATGCCATTTTTCAATTCTCCGTTTTAATCGGATCGGTACAAGTCAGGACAT
>PIVL01000660.1 GCA_003354145.1 Paracoccaceae bacterium | reverse complement strand
CCTTCCCTTTTCCCTTGGGGTCTTTGGGAGGAGTCTCGGCATTGCCGTCTTTGCCGCCTTTGCCGCCTTTGCCTCCACCATCGGTGGGCTTGGCGGGCTTGGCAGGGCGCGGCTTTTGCTCCTTGCCGGACGCTTGTATGACAAGACTTTCGACATTGCGCTTGTACCGGGCGTCCTCGACCATGGTGTCGATGAGCTGGCATACCCAGTCGTAGCACTTGTCGGCATGGCCGCGCGGGATGCGATCATAGTAATCAAGCTGTGGCTTGAGGATGTCGCTCGCGCGCAGCTTGCGGACCAATATGGACTCAAGATCCTCCTTCGACAACTTGGTACGAAGGTGTCGGATCATGTGGTCCCACTTGTCCTTGAACTCCGGCAGCTTGGCATCGCCAGGGTACTCCAAGTCCATGAGAGCAGACAGCTCGAAGCTAATATGCTCGTTGGGACGGATACCGTAGAACTGGCGTACTGCATAGAGTAGCTGCCGCCCGCGAATCTGGCGCGGGGTCTCGGCCTTGCGCATCTCGTCACGTCGCCGTTGAAGGCTCGATACGAGTTCCGCATTGCGGCCGGACTCTGTGCCGTTGATGTGCTTCGAGATGCCGGATCGCAGCTTCGCATCAAGCGTCTTGTGCTCGCCGCTGTCGTAAAGTTCATCGAACGTGCACGACTCTGCTTCGACGCGAACGATCCATTCGAAAGCACTGTCAACATCCTTGGCACATGCCGTTACGGCGTCCACGACAGCGTCCATCCAAGTGCGGTAGTCTGCCGCAGACTTGGGGAGAGTGGGAACCTTGATTTCGTCACCCTCCTTGATGGTACGCGATACGCGTGGGGCGTCAGAGTCGGAATCATAACGCCTGCGACGGTGCGCCCGATCCGAGCCGTTACGACCGGGGTCATCGTCTCCGCCGCCACCCCCACCACCACCGCCACCGCTCCCATGGGGAGACCCCCCGGAACCCGGAGTGCGTCGTTGGGGATTGGGGTTGTTGTCTTCGCCATTGGCGGAACCACCACCATTGCTAGCACCACCGCCGCCACCACTCCCATGGGGAGGACCACCACCACCAGAACCACCCCCACCACCACCACCGCCGCCAGCAGGCATGCGCGGCGGGCGCTGCGATCCGCCGGCAGAGCCATCATCACGGTCACCTCCTGATGCAGATGCTGCAAATGTGAACGTGGGCTGCGTCATGGTCGCGGTCGCCGTGTAGTTGGTATTACCAGGGTTGTTCCAGAAGTCCTTGTAGTCGCCGTCCTCGTGGTCGTTCTCGTCTCCGTCATC
>PIVL01000659.1 GCA_003354145.1 Paracoccaceae bacterium | reverse complement strand
GACTGACAGGCGGGTGCCTTCGCTCTTGAGCATACTGGATAGATAGAATCTAGCGTTGGTCAGTCAAGATGAAGTCTGAACAGTTTGCAGGGCGGGTTGCGTCGTTCGCTGCGATGTGCATCAATGGCAAAGTTGCGGACGGAGCGGCCTGATGCGGTTGCGGCGAAATCACGCCGCAATTGCGCTGACACGAGGGGAGCAACAACGGGTTCAATTTCCGCGCCGCAGAAATTTTTCCGTTTGCAGACATTCAAAACCGATCAGAGGCAACTTTCGGAGACCGGTCATTTGCCGCAGCGCCCACGAACTGGTAAGATGCGGACAATGTTACCATTGAAGGTTGGTAACAAATTTGGCAATTTGATCAAATATCTGAGGTGTATTTGAAGGGAACAAAATTGATGGAATCGCCCATTGTCATGAGCTTTGTGAAAGAAGCTGATTTGCCTGTCGTGTCTGAGTTTATCTATCTTTTGATTGATGAGCTTGCCGCAGGCGCTGGTCCAGATCGGGAGGCAATGGCAGTGACCACACAGCAGGTTCTTGCTATGAACGGCGTTACGGGAATTGTCGCATCTAAAGGTTCAAGGCCGCTTGACGTGATATTGTTGAACGAATGTGCTGCTATTTATGCAGGCGGTAAGTTTGGAGAAATATCGGAACTTTATGTCGATGCAGAGAACCGCTCAAAAGGCATCGCCACTCAACTTGTTGATGCCGCAGAAAAATATGCAACTGAATGTGGGTGGATGCGTCTCGAAGTTGGTGCTCCCCTCCAACCTGCATGGGAGCGAACGTTGCAGTTTTATCTGAGAAAGGGTTTCGAAGAAGTGGGGCCAAGGCTGCGAAAAGTTCTTTGTTCTTAATGAGGTATTAGCAATGACACACATTACATATCGGCGATCAAAGGCCGCTGACACACAAACCGTTTTTGACATTGTTGCACGCTCTGTTCGGCACTTGGCCCCTGTTCCGTACAATCAAGATGTTGTCGATACATGGATGGTCGGGCGAGTGGCTGACGACTATCGGGAAGATTGTGGGGAACAGAAAATTTGGATTGCAGAATTAGATCAAAAACAAATTGGCTTTTCCCACGGTGTTCCGGGAGAAGTATTGCGCTTGTTTGTTGATGCAGACTTTGCTGGCCTTGGGGTGGGCGCAGGGTTGATGGAGCGTGCTTTGCTAGTGTTCCGAGTCTGACGCTTGCTACCTGTTTCCTCGAATTTCATCGACGGTGTTCAGTGCGCGCCGTTCCCGGGCGAGGATGTTCTCGGCGGTTTTGGTCCATGTGAAGGGCTTTG
>PIVL01000658.1 GCA_003354145.1 Paracoccaceae bacterium | reverse complement strand
ATAGATGTTGATTACCAGGGCGGTAGCTATGTGTGTGTTTGGGGTGACGGTAATTTCATCTATACTGGTACTTCCGATGGCTTTAGAAGTTATTCTGTCGACCGCTCCGGCAACCTCACTCACATAGATAGACTCAGCTTCAGTGATAGGCCAATCTACGGCGTTTGGGGAGATGGAACTTTCATTTATGTCGCAAATTCCATTTCCGGTCTTAGCACTTTATCTGTCGATGGTTCTGGTAATTTAACAAGAATCGACAGTGATGACCAAGGTGGTACCCATCGAAGTGTTTGGGGCGATGGAACTTACATTTATGTTGCTTGCGATGATGGTGGTATCAGAAGTTACTCAGTTGATGGATCTGGTAATTTAACTTATATAGATACTGATGATCAAGGTGGTCAATATCTTGACGTATGGGGAGATGGAAACTTTATTTATGCCGCTTGCGATGATGATGGTCTTAGAACTTATTCTGTTGACGGATCTGGTAATTTAACTTATATAGATACTGAAGATCAAGGCGGTAACTATGTGGGTGTTTGGGGTGATGGAAATTTCATTTATGCTTCCTGTGATGAAAGCGGTCTTAGAACTTATTCTGTTGACGGATCTGGTTATCTAACTTATATAGATCGTGACGGCCGGGTCAAAAGCCATTATGATGTTTGGGGAGATGGAACTTATATTTATACTGCCTGTGGTGGTGAGGGACTTAGAACCTATTCTCCACCATCAACAAGAGGAGGCGCTTATGTTCTATCTTACTTAGAAGAAACCGTAACAGAACCCACATTTAATGAAAAGTGGGAAGCCGGTGATGGTTCCGTATGGAATGGTACAGCGTTTGAAATGACAGGCAGTGAGCCTCGAATATTAGTAATCGGGGACTGGGCGGCGGGTTTTGAGCCTTCCATAGCCAGAGTATATTTTACTGGAGCCGATGCCTATGGTGCCAAATTTTATGATGACTCAGAACATGAAATTGGTTCATGGAATACGACATATACATCGGGGATGGCGATATCACTTGATTTTGGGCGCACGGGTGATCTTTACTTGTTTGAGTTTGAAGAAGTAGATGGTGGGGTCAGCCTCGTTTCTGATATTACTTTTGAATAATAATAGGATAAAAAAATGTCACAAGAATGGGTAGTTGAAGCAATAGCAGATTCCGATACATTGTTGCAGATTAGAATAAATGAATTACGGGATGCGGGTACAGGATTCCAAGATATTTTATGGAATGATATTACAAACACTTATACTGTCATTTATTTAAAGACTGCTCTTGAATTTGTATC
>PIVL01000657.1 GCA_003354145.1 Paracoccaceae bacterium | reverse complement strand
ATGGTCCAGAACACCAGCAACACACGCATCCCTAAAGGCATCAACCATTTCTATTTCAAGGAAATCAGTGGCAGCTAAAGCTATCTGCCACTGAGTAATACAAGATAACTGGTTCGCTCGGGACTGCGTGCGCAACCTGCGTTTTTCAAACTTTAACGATGCCATGAGTCTTGCTTGCCCGCAGCGGGTTCGGTTCCCGGTTACACAGCGCAGTCTTTGCAGAACGGCGTGTCAGGTAGCAAATCCAGCCGTGCCTCCGATATCGGATTGCCGCATTTCTGGCAGTCACCATAGTCGCCCGTCTCAATCCGGGCTAACGCGGCATCAATACGCTTTACTTCGTTCAGTTCAGCCAGCCCAAGCGATTCCAACACTTCATCACCTTGCCGCTCGGACGAGCGATCCTCCCAGTCCTTTGATGGGGTTTCATCAAGCGCGCGTTCGACTCCCATTAAATGCCCTGCCAATTCGTCCCTGCGCTTTGTCAGCAGGTTTTTCTGTGTATCTAAGTCCATTTTAGCTCTCCGTGACTGTCTTGCAATGAATGACGCGCTCAAGCTTTGATGTGTGTCAAACACAAAGCGCGGTGAAAAAGTGGATTTGCGCAGGCACGTGAATCTGATTGCCCTTGATCATGTCCTGAAACCTTGACGCCAGCGTGGATTTGATCGCGGCCCTATCCTCGGCATTGCCATCTTTCTCGGCCATAACATTGGACGCGGCGCCAATGATCATTTGCAGCTCGGCAATGTCTTGTGCAGAGCCCCTTGGCAGTAGATGCAAATCAACTGTTTCGACACTGGCTTGCCAGCCTGCAGCGCCAAGCAGGCCAAGCACCCGGTCAGCATCGGCAAAGGCAAACGGTCCCGGGGCATTGGGAACGGGCGGCGCACCGGGCCCCAAGCGTTCGGTCGCAACCTGCCGTCCGAGCGAGAACCAAGGGTTTTGCGGTGGCACGGACCATGCCGCCAGCACCATCCGCCCATCAGGACGCATAACCGTTCGAATGTTTTTGAACGCGGCGACGGTGTCGGCAAAGAACATGGAACCGAACAATGATATGGCCACATCAACGCTTTGCGGAGCGAACGCATGTGTCTGGGCATCGCCGGTTATGATCTGGACCGGCCCGGACAGGCGCGCCGCGGCGCGGTCGGCCAGCGGCTGGGCAATTTCAACGGCCAAAACGTTGCCAGTTTCACCCACCGCATCCAACGCGCGCATCGTGCTTGAGCCGCTTCCACAGCCGATATCAAGGACAGACTCCCCCGGTCGCAGCTTTGCCCGTTCGATCAATGCGTCCA
>PIVL01000656.1 GCA_003354145.1 Paracoccaceae bacterium | reverse complement strand
TCCATGCCCATGTCGGAACAGGCCCGCGCATAGCCCCATGCGACCGCATCATGACGGGCGGTGCCGCCGCGTGCTTGCCACAAAGCACCAAGGACCGGATAACGTGGGCCAGCGATGTTGATGATCGGGCAAAGCTCTTTGACCCGCTCGGGCGTGATGTATTCGGTGGTGACGCCTTGCAACGCGTTGGCATGCGCCGTGCGCTGATAACCGCGGATTTCGTGTTGGGTTTGGGCCAGCATCATCACGCCACGGGGGCTGAACATGATGTTATAGTTCAGGTCTTGGGAAAGGTCTTCGTACAGTGACCTCGCTTTTTCATAGATCGCAGCAGATGGATCTTGCAGATAGTTCGAGCGGATGATCGTGGTGTTACGCCCGGTGTTGCCACCACCCAGCCAGCCCTTTTCCAGAACTGCAACATTGGTGATGCCGTAATTTTTGCCCAGATAATACGCAGTGGCAAGGCCATGGCCACCCGCCCCAACGATCACGACGTCGTAATTCTTTTTCGGTTCAGGCGCGCGCCAGGCTCGGCCCCAACCAGTGTGATAGCGCAGGGCCTCGCGGGCGACGGCAAAGACGGAATAGCGTTTCATCAGCATTCGAATCCAATTGGGCAGTGTATGACAAGGATATGCAATGTGGGCAGCGTATGGCTATGTAGTAATTCGCCGCAATGACGTGCAGTTGCGACATGGTGAGGCGACAAGGCAGATTTGGGCTTTTTCCAAATGGCCCTGGCCTGTAGATGAAAGCGAAACAGGAAAGCAAACCATGACATTCTGGGTAATCGTTACACTGCTGGTTTTGACCGTAAGCGCCTTGCTGGCCATGGTGTTGCTGCGAGGTCGTGTCCGGGGTGAACCGGCAGCGGCCTATGACCTGCGGGTGTATCGCGACCAATTGCGCGAAGTGGACCGTGATGTAGCACGCGGCATTGTCGCTGAGGGCGAAGCAGATCGCGTACGCACCGAAATCTCGCGCCGGATATTGTCAGCGGATGCGCAGGTGCAGGCCGAAGAAAATGGCGGTGGGCAGTCACGTACTGTGTCAATTGTGTTTGCCGGACTAATGGTCTTGGCTTTGGTTGCGGGCAGTCTGGCGATGTACCGGATGTTTGGCGCACCCGGTTATGGCGATCTGTCGCTTGCCTTTCGCAAGGACATGGCGGAACAGGCGCGAATAAACCGCCCCTCACAGCAAGTGGCCGAGGAGAGCCTGCCACCACAACCCCCATTGCCAACGCTGGAGGCGGAATACCTCGAGCTAATTGAACAACTGCGCCAGACCGTGGCCAAGCGGCC
>PIVL01000655.1 GCA_003354145.1 Paracoccaceae bacterium | reverse complement strand
CCTGAAGTGCCCCCTTTTTCCGTCCAGTTGTTATGAGGGTATTGGTTAGTTAAAGGTTAATGCTGTTTCTTCCCGCTTGTGCCGCTGGAGCGGAGGCGTAGCCGTAGCGGAAGTGGCACAAGCGGCCGCATAAGCGGATGGGGGGATGTAGCCCAAACTGCTGTGCGGTCGTCGCTCGTTGTACTCCTGGTGCCACGCTGCCGTTAACCGGCGGGCATCGCGGATACTGTCAAAGACCTCACGGTCTAATATCTCATCACGAAATCGGCTGTTAAACGATTCCGCATAGCCGTTCTCCCAGGGACTGCCTGGTTCGATGTATAGCACATCAATGTCCAACTCTGAAAACCAGTTGCGAAGCAGCTTCGCAATAAACTCCGGACCGTTATCGCTCCTGATATGTTTGGGAAAACCTCGTTGTAAAAATAATTCCCGAAGGACGTCTTTCACTTCCCTGGCCGTCATGCTTCTTCCCACGCAAAGGGCAAGACTCTCCCGGGTATACTCGTCAACTATCGAAAGCCACTTCAAGGGGCTTCCGCTGCTGGTGCGGTCGTGAACAAAATCCCAGGCCCAAACGTGGTCTTTGTGTTCAGGCTTGTAGTGGGAACAACCATTCTCGCTCTTGCCCAGACGACGCCTTTTCCGCTGCTTTTTAGGGACTTTCAGGCCCTCGCGACGCCAAAGACGATAAACCCGTTTCGCATTCACCTGCCAGCCTTCCTGACGGAGGTAACCCCAGGTCAAGCGGTAACCGTGCCGAGGATGCTTTCTGACATGCTCGTGAATCGCGGCAACAAGTTTCTCTTCATCGTCGCGACGTCGTCGGATATAACGTTGCGTGGATCGCGGTCGTTCAAGTGCTCCGCACGTCTTACGCTCACTCTGGCCTGTTTCCTGTTGGACATGAACAACCAGTTCGCGAAGTCGAACGGAGTTCATGCTTTTTTTACGAAATTGATCGCCTCCCGAAGGATCGACTTGTCAATCTCAGCGTCTGCAAGCAGCCGCTTCAAGCGCTTGTTCTCCTCTTCCAGTTCCTTGAGTCTTTTAGCTTCTTGGGCCTTCATCCCGCCATATTGATTCCGCCAGCGATGAAAGGTCGCTTCGCTCACCTCCAAGGCCTGACAGACCGCATCGATCGGCTTGCCCGCCGCAAGCATGACATCTGCATCTCGAAGCTTCTCAACAATCTGCTGCGGCGCATGCCGCTTTCCACCCTTACGTGTCATCTGAGTCTCCTTCCAGCCATCATCGGCTGTTGGATACCCTTATAACATCTGGATCAACTTTTGGGGAGCACTCCA
>PIVL01000312.1 GCA_003354145.1 Paracoccaceae bacterium | reverse complement strand
AGACACACCAGGCGTGCGGCCCGCTCCCTATCTGGCGTCGCGCGGTTTGAAATGGCTGCAACACTACGAATCGCCGGGGCTGTCTGATGATGAATTGCGGCGTCATATTGCGCTGTCCTACGATATGATCGTCGCGGCGTTGACCAAGAAAAAGCGCGCTGAACTGGGCCTGTAATTTGTAGTCAAATTTGTATTTTACTGCTGTTAGGAATTGTGTCTAACTGCGTTTATGCCCGGCCCACCTGTTAACCCGTTTGTCTCTGACTCCGATCTGCCCAAACAGGTGGATGTTGTGGTGATTGGTGGCGGAATAGTCGGCGCTTCTACCGCATTGGAACTGGTTGAGAGCGGCCTGTCGGTATTGCTGTGCGAAAAGGGGGAAATCGGAGGAGAGCAATCTTCGCGCAATTGGGGATGGGTGCGCATTTCGTTCCGTGATCCGCGTGAGATTCCGCTGATGATCGAGGCCATGCGCATTTGGGAAGGGTTGGATACGCGCACCGGGCGTGACACGGGATATGTCAAATCCGGTATCTTGTTTGCACCAAAAACTGCAAAGGATTGGGCCAGATACGAGCGTTGGTCAGAACACCTGACCCAACATCAGATCGAATGCCGGATGGTGTCAGGAGGCGAATTTAACAAGCTGATGCCCAAGCATCGGATGAGTGCAAAAGGCGCGCTTTATACTCCGATGGATGGTCGGGCTGAACCACAATGGGCCGCCCCGGCCATTGCCGAAGCGGCACGGGACAACGGTGCGCATGTTGTGACCGGCTGCGCGGTACGCAGCGTTGATATTGAGGCGGGCAAGATCGCCGGTGTGGTGACTGAACGTGGGCGTGTGGCTTGCGGGCGGGTGGTTCTGGCCGGAGGGGCATGGTCGCGATTGTTTTCCGGGAATGCCGGGATTGCGCTGCCGCAACTCAAGGTTTTGAACACGGTGTTGCGTACAGCGCCGATTGACGGCGGTCCTGAGGCGGCGATCTGGACAAATAATTTTGGAATGCGCAAGCGAGCGGATGGCGGCTATAATGTGGCCTCTGTCACCGAGAACACAGTTGATATTGTACCCGACAGTTTCCGCCTCAGCATGGCATTTTTGCCTGCTTTGGCCTCAACGTGGCAATCGTTGAGGTTCCGGTTGTCCGAGCGATGGCTGGAAGAGGCAGCGCAGGCCCGCGCATGGCAGTCCGATGATGTGACCCCGTTTGAGATGTGCCGGGTGCTTGATCCGGTGCCGTCAGCCCGATCCATTCGGCAAAGCTGGGCCGGTGTGACCAAAGCATTTCCGTTTTTTCATCAGGCTGAGGTGGTGCAAAGCTGGGGTGGGATGATTGATGTCACGCCGGATGCAATTCCGGTGATCTCGAAAGTTGACGATCTACCTGGCTTTCATATTGCGACCGGATTTTCCGGGCATGGATTTGGCATTGGTCCGGGCGCCGGGCGGCTAATGGCCGACTTGGTGACAGGGCGCATGCCAGTGGTTGATCCCACTCCGTTCCGGCTTTCGCGGTTCAGCGATGGCAGCCGGATCAGGGTTGGCAGTGAGGTCTAGAGCATTAGCTGATAGCCATGCGGCACATAGTGAAACCCTTCGTCGCGCGTATCAACATAGCCGATACCGGGCCACGGCATGTGATACCCAACCATCGGAATTTTGTCGGCAGCTAGCATGCCCAGTATTTTGCGCCGGGTCGCTGCGGCGGCGGCTTTGTCCTTGTCAAAGCGAACTTCCCAATCCGGATATGCCAGTGACCAGACATAATGGTTTGCGGTGTCCGCCATCAACAACAACTGCTTGCCACCGCTTTCCAGCATATAGGCCATATGACCAGGAGTATGGCCAAAGGCTTCGACCGATGTGATGCCGCTTGCAACGCTGGCACCTGGGTCGATGAATTTGGTTCGTTTTGCCAAGGGAACCATGTTTTCCACGAATAAATCGTTGCCAGCCTTTTCCCAAGCGTCATATTCGGTTGATCCTGTGACATAGCTTGCATTGGGATAGGTTCGCGAGTCACCTGTCATCAACCCACCAATGTGATCCCCATGCATGTGCGTGATAACCACCACATCAATCTGGTCAGGGGTGTACCCAGCGGCGGCCAGAGCTTTTGTCGTCGCTGGCCCGGACAGGCCGGTATCAAACAGGATCAGTTCGGACCCTGTGTTAACGACAGTGGGAGTGAAAAAGAACTGCGCCACATCGATTGGAATATGCGCCTTGGCTGAAACTTTGGCAAATTCTTCGGCCGATACGTTCGTACCAAAAATTTTCTGCGGATCAGGTACCGCGCGGGTGCCTGACAAAATGGTTGTGACTTCAAAATCGCCCAGTTTGACGCGATTGAACGGCGCATTCCCGATGCCCATCATCGGGGCAGCGGCCTGCGTTGCTCCCCCGCCGACGACGGCGAGAGGTAATGCAGCGGCCCCGGTCAGGACGGCGCGGCGGTTAAGTTTTGCTGAATTTGACATGAGCAACATCCTTTTAATGGCACAATAGATCGTGGAATAGTTGCACAGGGTTGAAGAGTTTGTGCAGAAAAATCAGGGATAGGTGGTAAACTGCTGGTGATCTGCGTTTTGTTTGTCATCACCAGCATCAAAAGCAGTGTTTTTCTGAATGGAGTGAGACTGCCAAGATGGGCCGAAGACGCGCGCGTTCTTGATGCAATGTATCGTGATATTACCGGGTTTCAGCCACGTATTTGGGGGCCGTCAATCATTGGCTACGGGCCCTATCACTTATGTAAATAGGCTGGCGGATATTGATCTGGCCGTGCTGGAGGAACTGAATCGCGCTGGGCTGAATGATCTGAACAAGGTCTGGCTCGTGCGCGCGACCTGATTTCCTGTCGCTTTGCTGGACAATCCCGCAACCCTGTGACAACACCCGTGCCGAACAGGAGAGCCTTATGACCACCACCCGTTTTGCCCCATCGCCCACTGGCTATATCCATATTGGTAACCTGCGCACCGCGCTGATGAATTACCTGATTGCCCGAAAATCTGGCGGCACGTTTATCCTGCGGATCGACGACACCGACCCCGTACGTTCAGAAGAGAAGTACGTTGATGCCATCAAGCAGGATCTTGAATGGCTGGGTCTGCACTGGGATCGGGTTGAACGCCAGTCGCAACGGCTTGATCGCTATGCCGATGCGGCGGATCGCCTGCGTAAGATGGACCGGTTTTATGAGGCGTTTGAGACGCCGGTAGAACTCGACCTGAAGCGTAAGAAACAGCTGAATATGGGCAAGCCACCAGTCTATGACCGCGCTGCTTTGGCGTTAAGTGACGCTGACAAAGACAAGCTGCGCGCGGAACGCGGGCAGGGTGTGTGGCGCTTTTTGCTGGATCATCAGCGGATCGAATGGAACGATGGCATTCTGGGTGATATTTCCATTGATGCCACCAGCGTGTCGGACCCGGTCTTGATCCGGGGTGATGGGCAAGTGCTTTATACCATCGCCTCGGTTGTAGATGACACCGAAATGGGCGTGACAAATGTGGTGCGTGGGTCAGACCATGTTACCAATACGGCGACGCAAATTCAGATCATCGAGGCGCTGGGCGGCAAAGTTCCGGCATTTGCGCACCATTCTCTGCTAACCGGCCCGCAGGGCGAAGCATTGTCCAAGCGGCTAGGCACATTGGCCCTGCGCGATCTGCGCGAGGCTGGGGTGCAGCCAATGGCACTTTTAAGCATGATGGCACGGTTGGGGTCGTCTGATCCCATCGAACTGCGCGCGGATATGGCTGAGTTGATTGATGGCTTTGATATCGGGCGGTTTGGCTCTGCTCCGACCAAGTTTGATGTTGAAGACGTGTATCCGCTGACTGCGCGCTATTTGCAGGGGGTGGAATTTGCAGTGGTGAAAGATGAGATTTCTGCGCTGGGTGTGCCAGATGCCTTAGCCGAGCCGTTCTGGACGCTCATGCGTCAGAACATCACCACGATGAAGGATTTGCCCGATTGGTGGGCGTTGTGCCGCGATGGGGCCGAGCCGATTATTGCGGACGAAGACAAGGAATTTATAGCGCAAGCCATGGAAATGCTACCGGACGCCCCGTTTGACGCCGCGACTTGGGGCAACTGGACGGCAGCGGTGAAAGAGGCAACCGGGCGTAAAGGGCGCGGATTGTTTATGCCATTGCGACTGGCATTGACGGGGCAGAAACACGGGCCGGATATGGCTGGGTTCATGCCGCTGATGCAAGTGGTCGGCGGGCGTAGTTAGATGACAGATTGCGCATACAATGCGAGATAATGGTCGACAAAGGCGGTTTCACTCTGCGAAAGCGATTGATGGCGTGAATAGCGCGGTGAATGGCGATCATTCAGGACCGGAATGTCCCAGCCATCTGTGGTTTCAAAAAATTGCCGTGCCCCACCCTCGCCGAATTCCTGCAGATACCCCTGAACGACCACGTCAAGATAGCTGAGCATAATCGGGTGCATTGTCGACGGTCTGCTGTGTCGTTCGGTCGGAACGGTATAGACGGCGATGTCTATATCATGGGTTAACGAATGCTCTACTGCGGAAGTTACAGGCACGCGGTCATAAGCCCATTCGCGTTTATCCAGCGCAGCCCAATCATCATTCGGAACATGAGCAATCAGTCCTTGAATGGTTGTATCCGGATCAGCAATCGCCGTAAGAAAGGCCGCTTCGCGCAAATCCGTATGCCGCCAGCCCCGGCGCCATCCGGCGATGCTGGCACGGTTGACCTGAGGGAACGTATGGGTGGCGCGGTTCACCAGACTCCCATAGCCAAAGAAAAACGGGTTTGCCATTTGGCGCTGTCCTTACCTGCGAAATGCATAATTGATGTATGTCAAATCGCTTTTATCAGCGATGTGCAACACTAAAGCCAAGTGATTAGGTTGGAGGACCGATAATGCGAATTACCAAAAGAACCAACATCGCCATTCGTCTGTTGATGTATTGTGCCACGAACACTGGCCGATTGGTAACAAAGACTGAGATTGCACGCTGTTGCAATGTGTCCGAGAACCATCTCGCACAGGTGACCAACCAGCTGAGCCAACTTAAGTACCTACACACACAGCGCGGTCGCAATGGTGGGATGGAGCTGGGCATGCCAGCGGATCAGATCAGCATTGGCAAAGTGTTTCGGCAAGTCGAAGGAACCGTTCCCGAGGATGAGTGTTTTGCTGATCGTGATGGTAGCTGCCCGCTGGTTGGTGCCTGCCGGTTGCGGTTGGCGCTGGCAGATGCAGCGCATGCGTTTTATGCGCATCTGGATGACATCACGCTGGATTCGCTGATCTGCGA
>PIVL01000654.1 GCA_003354145.1 Paracoccaceae bacterium | reverse complement strand
CACAGCCTCAACATCTTGGATCAATCTTCGCAGGGCTCGCTTCACGCTTTCCCCATAGGTCTGATCCAGACCCCGCAGCTTCCTCCTAGTCATGTTTCCCAACGCGGGCCAAACTCAGCACAAGCTGAAAAGTCGCGCTCTGGCCCGCATCGAAAAACCTTAAACGAAGTGAGCTTTCGCTGCGATTGCTCCAATGTCGGCTTACACATTTGTTGTGTTACCAGTTGCATCAAATTGGCGGCTTGATACATTTTGCAGACAGTCATTGAAAGGGCGACGCATGTTAACTCTCGATCACCTTACCATAATTGCCCCCACGCTGAGCGAAGGTGTCGATCACGTTCGAGATTGTTTGGAAATCGAGGTGCCATTCGGAACACGACATCTCTACATGGGAACCCATAACCATCGCCTTCAGCTTGGAGATGGCGCTTATCTCGAAATCGTTGCGCGAGACCCAGACGGCGTCGATCCAGGGCGGGCTCGTTGGTTCGGGGTAGACGATCCAGCACAGGTCCGTGCGGATTGGAATGAAGGACGACGACTGCGGGGGTGGGTTGCTGCGGCCCAGGGTATTGAGAGCACCGTCGGCCAACATCCAGAGTTCGGAGAAGTTGTATCGCTTCCCTTCGACAATCCAGAATTTGCTTTCGCAATTCTGGCTGATGGCTCTTTGCCACTAGGTGGGGCACTACCATCTCTCATTGACCACCGAAATGATCCTACGAAAATGTCAGAAATACCCGATTTGGACGCGCGGTTGGTTTCTTTCACTCTTCAACACCCATCACCAGAGCGCGTTAAAGCCATCTACACCGAATTGCAGATTGATCGCCCTCCGTCTGTGAAGTCCGGATCGTCATTACGATACGAAGCAGTGGTCGAGACCCCGGCGGGCATGCACGCACTTTGGTAGATGCTGTCCGTTAGCTGTCATTCGTGTCTGTCGCAGCATCCGTCAAATTAGTTCGCAGAACGACCGCCACAAGCGCCAGTGCCGCGCGAGCGGCTTAGTCCCAGAGCCCGAAACTGTCGATTTTCTGTGCAGTGTCGAATGGCTGATTTCCTGGCTTCAGCTTGTTCTGCTCGCTGCACAAAGTGATGATAACACAAGGTGTAGCAAACGACATTACGTGACTAGGGCGTGAACATTTGCCGCCGTTATGCGGCCTGGCTCACAAGGCCACCAAGCCTGTCGAAGGCCTGATTCCATCCACCGGCACCGGCTGACCCTTCAGGGACGCCAACATGAACCATTGTCATGATGGTTTTGCCATTTGCTTCGCTCAAGTCGACTATGACTTCGGTAATA
>PIVL01000311.1 GCA_003354145.1 Paracoccaceae bacterium | reverse complement strand
CGTAATGGATTTCATCTTCGGCAAAGGCGTTGCGCAGATGGTCGTCCAGCTTGAGATAGTTCAGAAACACGCCCACTCCGTAACCATTCTTCAGGGTATTCTCAAAGAACTTGTCCCAGTAGGGGGGGGCCTGCTTTTTAGAGATCTCCAGATAGATCGATTGCAGGAAAGACACCTGGTCGCGTAACACGCAGACGACCTTGATCTCGTCATAGGGGTCAAGCAATGAGCGGATGGCCTTAAGGTCCATGCGCGACTGGGGGTGACCGCGCGAGAATTCTTCGCTGCTCAGAAAAACCGTGTGATCGCCTTTTGCGGTTTCGCCCACCATTTTTTCCCAGGCGGCGACCGACCCGCCGGGCAGGTGAAACACCGGCGCCAGATTGATCCAGTCGGTAACCAGCCCGTGATGACCGTCCACGCGACCGATGGCTGGATAGATCAGCCCATGTTTGGCCAACCGCTTGCGATTGGCGGCAAAGCTTTTCTGGATGGTTGTTGAGGCTGTCTTATGCGTACCGACATGCAGTATCAGTCGTGCCATTGGCGACCTTCTCGTTCTTGCGATTCCTGACGCCATCTGCCCAGGACTTCAAGCCATGCAGTATCATATTGCAGCGATGGCTCCAGCATTGCTTTTTCGGCCCATTCATTCCAGGCGTTGATAAAAAGTTCCTGCCTGTAAGACTGGGCTATCCGATGCTGGCTGAGGCCGCGCAGCCAGCGGGCAAAACTGACCGGATTGGCGCCATAGGCGATATGGGCGGTTCGTCCCCGTCGCGCGGTGTTGTCCCAGGACGGCATCACCCCGGCGATGGTATCTGCGGCACGTGAACGCTCAGGGGACAGGCTGTTGTCGATCACCGCGTCATAGTCGTAGATCAGGCCGGAAAACCCCGAGTTAGGCTCTATAGGTAATCGGTTTCCTGATGGGCCGCCGAAAAGATAATCGGCCTCGCCCACCAACCCGTGGGGCGGCATGTCGATGCGGAAATCAAACAGCCCTTCGGCGATCGGTTGCTCGCCGGGGACGTGAAACTGTACCGCCCCCAGTTCGACGGCGCCGATCCCCAACGCCTGCCACTCCATGCGCAGAGCCGCCACCGAGGCCTCTGGATCGGGCAGGTCTTCGGGGCGGTAGATGACAAAGCGCGGGCGTGTTCCGTCAGGACGCTGATAGCGCGGATCACACATGTAGGGCAGGGTGTCCTGTGCCAGCTTTTCCTCAAATCCTTCGCTATAGCTTTGCTCGATCAGAACTTCGCCGCTTAGCCCGTCCCAATTGCGTCGCCAGCTTTCATTGGCCCAGCACAGGTAGAATGGAAAATCGATGTCGGGCCGGGTCAGCAACTGGCGCAGCGGACCTTCCAGCTGGGGCTTGCCATCAAACCAGTAGAAATAGCTGCAAAAGGCGTCGATCCCGGCACGGCGTGCCAGAGCAGCCTGTTCGCCCATGATTTCGGGGCGCATCAAGTCATAAAAGCCCAACGCACCGGGCAGGGTTGGCTGGGCGTGACCGGGAAATTGCGGCTTGGCAGCAGAGGCGGCCTGCCATTCGGTATAACCCTGTCCCCACCAGGCATCGTTTTGTGGGGTGCGATGAAACTGCGGCAGATAGAACGCGCTGACATAGGCGGGCGGGGTGATCGCCGGCTCTGTTTCAGACTCTAAAGGGGCGGCAGGCTGCGGTTTTGCCAGGTCAGTGAGTTGGCGGATGTGCAGCCCGCCAGCGTCTGCGATATAGCCCAGGGCGCGCTCAAAGGCATGGGCGGTGGTGCCGTCCACTTGTCCGGTCTCCGCATCAAAATCATCTTGATCCAGTTGCAGGCCGCGGATCATCGAAATCATCAGTGGTTTGATCCAGTACATCGACCCCGCCGGAAACGACAGTTTGTCCTCATCCACGCGGATCTCGACCCGGGCCAGCAGATCGGCTGTGTATTCGCGGTTGGATCCCCACCAGCGCATGTCTTGATAATGCTGCCCATCGGCAACCCAAAGCCCGGCCAGAGGATCGTCAAGAAACCGCTTCAGAAGGGCGGCTGTTTCGGCACCGGGCAGCACACCCGCAATCAGGTGACGGCGCCAGTCGTCGCCATCCTGTCGGTGCGGCGATTTCTTGGTGTGTATCTTGCAGACAGCCCGATAGGGCGACAGCAGGCCGGAATTTACCAGATGCACGAAGGGAAAGATATCGCGCCCGTGGTTTGGCATGGCAATCGTTCGCGCCTGCGGAAAGACGGCCAAGACCTGCTCCGCCAGCCCGGCGGTCAGCTCTCCCTGATCGGTGAAGCTCACGAACAGATCATGGGTCAGGCCCGAAGCGGTGATGGTTTGGGCAATCTCGTCCCACATATCCGGATAGTAGATATGCACAACAATGGCGAGCTCTGCCGGGGCTGGCGCATCTGTGGCGGGTCGCAACACTGGCGGCAACAGCGGTCCGCGCAGCGCACCCACTGTCGGGTCATGCCGGATCAGTCTATTTTCGGATTTGCCATAGCGTACGTAATGCAGAAACGGGGATTTCAGATGGCTCAGGTCGTCGTTCAGATGCCGATAAGCGATCGGTGAAAAAACCGGATTGGGTTGCAGGCCTGCGGGCTCTCCAAACAACACATAATGGCGTTCGGGAAAATAACGAAACAGCGCGTTCAGGGTCGGGTGACTGTTGCGATAGAAAACCCGGTCAAACAGTCCGGATCGCCGAATTTTCCACGTTGAGTAAAAACTGGCGGGATTTGGTGAAAAAAACCGCAAACCACGGCCTAGGCGATTAAAGAATATGCGCAGCATGTGTGTGGTAGTAACCAGTTGAAAAAAGGGCGTCTGTGATGGCGATGTAGCAACTACATGTCATAGTTGCAAATACTTGGAAACAAACCAGACCGGCAGAGCAGAATATGTGGCGTTTTGGAGCTTATCATCTTTCGTTCAGGATGTGCCGGTGATAGCGTCCCAGCAGGATCAGACCCACGGTTGAACCGACCAGGGCAATGCCAAAAACATAAGGTAGCGACACATAATTGGCGTCATAAGTGGCGTAAAACCCCGACCGCATGACGCCGGTCATATGCGCCAGCGGATTATACCACATATAAGTCTGGGCAAAGGCGGGCAGGTCTTCGTAGATGTACAGCACTGCGGACAGGACGAACAACGGCCTGTTCACAATCATCCAGATATTTTCCCAGACCGGCATGACCGACATCAAAAAACAGTTCATCACCCCAACAGCAAACCCTAGGGCGGCGGCCATGCTGAGCCCCAGCAGGATGGCGGGGACATCCAGAATGCTGTGTATGTCATAAACGATGTGCACCCCGGTCATCACGATGTAGAACACCGTTAACTGCGTTAACAGATTCAGCATGAACCGGGCCAGGATTGCATCCATATAGGTGACACTGGGATAGGCCAGAAGTGGGCGTGAGAACCGGATCGACTGGGCGATTTTTCCTGCCAGCGCCCCATATAGTGCAAAAGGCAGATAGCCGGTGGCGTAAAATAGCGTGAAATTTGTGCCCAGTGACGGTGAACGCAGCAACAAGCCGAAAGCGATGGTCAGAATGGCGAGGGCGCCTATTGGTTCGAGAACTGCCCAGAGGTAGCCCCCGGGCGAGCGGCCATAGGTTGTCGCCATCTCGCGCAGCATCAGGGCACTGATCGCGCGCGCCGTGCCGAAGGATCTTGTGCGCCGGGGGTGTGGGGCCGATACCATGCTGGTCCTCGTGGAAAGCGGGCCCGGGAACGGACCGGAGAGCGGGATTGCCGTCTTTTCGAATACTGGTTATGAAGCAAGCTCAACAGCAGTGCAATTGGTGTAGGCCAGCGGAGTATTTTCTTGTCGGATAAACAGCCACAGGCATCGTCTGCCGCAAAGGCCGGAGGCGGGCAAAAAGTATCAGGCGACACGCAAGCAGCCGCAGCAAAACCCAAGTCCAAATCTAAACCCAAACCAGCCGCGAAACCGGCTCAAGGGCAAGGAGCCGCGAACCGCCCTGTCAAACCTCCGGCGCAGGCCGCGCACAGACGCGGTCGGCACGGGATGCTGATGCTGAGCTTTGTGTTGATCGTCTTTCTGCCCAGCCTGATGGTCGGGGCTTATCTGGTGACGCGCGCCGAGGATCAATATGCTTCAACGCTGGGATTTGTGGTGCGCAAGGAAGAGACCAGTTCGGCTGTGGAATTGCTGGGCGGGCTGACGCAATTATCAGGAGCCAGTTCATCAGATACCGATATTCTCAATGAGTTTATCCAGAGCCAGCAGCTTGTTCTGCAGGTCGACGCAAAACTGAATCTGCGGGAAATATATTCGCGTTATTATGAGACGGATCCGGTCTTTTCCTTTGATCCCGCAGGAACGGTCGAGGACCTGGTCGAGTACTGGAGCCGGATGGTCAAAATCTATTATGACCCCGGCAGTGGGCTGATCGAACTACAGGTCAATGCGTTTGCGCCGGATGAAGCCCAGGCCATTGCCACCGCTATCTTTGAATACAGTGCGGCCATGATCAACCAGCTGAGCGCGATCGCCCGCGAAGACACGACGCGCTATACCCGCGAAGAGCTCGCGCTGTCGATCGAGCGGCTCAAAGGGGCCCGCGAGGCGCTGGCACAGTTCCGCAGCCGCACCCGCATCGTTGATCCAGAGGCGGATCTCCAGGTTCGGATGGGGCTGCTCAGCAACCTGCAACAACAGCTTGCCGCCGCATTGATCGAGGGCGATCTGCTGATCCAGACAACGCGCGAGGGCGATCCACGTATCGGCAAGGCCGAGCGCCGTATTGAGGTGATCCGTGACCGCATCACTGAGGAACGCAACAAATTCACCATTGGTGGAGATAATCGTGTCGGCGAAGAATACATCAATGTTCTGAGCGAGTTCGAACGGCTGAGCGTGGATCGTGAATTTGCTGAACGGGCGTATCTTGCGGCCCTGACCGCCTTTGACGCCGCTCAGGCCGAAGCACAGCGGACCAGCCTCTATCTGGCGGCTTATATCACGCCGACGCTGCCGGAAAAGGCGCTTTATCCGCAGCGCATCACTATCGGTGGGCTGACAACGGGGTTTCTGCTGTTGATCTGGGCAGTGGGCGTGCTGATCTATTACAGCGTCAAAGATCGCCGTTAAACGCCATGATCCGGCTGCAAAACCTTAGCAAGACTTATCGTCTGAATGGCCGTCACAAGATCGTGGCGGACAATATTGATGTGACCTTTCCCACCGGTGTGGCGGTGGGGCTTTTGGGACGCAACGGGGCGGGTAAGTCGAGCCTGCTCAAGATGATCGCGGGCACCATGGATCCGGACC
>PIVL01000310.1 GCA_003354145.1 Paracoccaceae bacterium | reverse complement strand
ACGTCAGCTGTGCTCAGCGCGAAGCGATGGTAAGCCCAAACCGCGTAAGAAATGATTTCACGAGGATAGCGGAGGCCCTTTAGGCGCAGCATATTGGTCGGTGTTTTTATAACTTTGGCGTAGTGATGTCTCGCCGTGCAAACAACTTTGCAATACCCGATGGTCCCTATACGGACGATGGGCATCTCGTGGCCGGATTGGACCACGACTGTTGAGACCGAAGCCGCTGGCTTGTCCAAAAAACGTTTCCCGCAATTTCTGACCCGGATCGAACGGGAAAGGCTTTAACGCCCGATGGCATAACCTTGCATGTGTCTTGGGCTGGCAGCGGCTTTCCTCAATCTACCCTCTTGAGATGCAGCAGTTGTACGGCCAATGTCCCAATCGCCTTCGATGTTCACGACGTGACCACGTGCCTGCAGGTCAGCTATTGTTTTCTTTGGAAACCGTCCTTCCAGAAAAAGTGATGCCGGATTTTCCAGACGCGGATAGAATGACGACGGGAAATGATTGGTGTGAAATTCGGGAGCTTCAATAGATTCCTGAAGGTTCAGACCAAAGTGAACATGCTGCAAAAACAGGTGCAGTGACCATTGATCCTGTTGATCGCCACCGGGAGTTCCAAAGACCATGTAAGGTTCTCCATCCCGCAGGCACAGCGACGGCGACAAGGTCGTGCGTGGTCGCTTGCCCGGTTCCAGTTTTGACGGAGTGTTTTCGTTCAGCCAGAACATCTGGGCGCGGGTGTTCAGGCAAAACCCAAGACCGGGAATGGCGGGTGAACTTTGCAACCAGCCGCCGCTGGGGGTGACAGCCACCATATTTCCCCATTTGTCGATGATATCGAGATGGCAGGTATCGCCGCGCGCAACACCGGAAGAATCGGTTGGGTGGTCGTCAAATCTGGCCATTGTCGGTTCTCCCGCTCCGCTGGCCATACCCGGATCATCTGAGGCGAGCCGAACAAACATTTCGCCGCCGAAACCGGGGATATTACCGGGATTCTGAGACAGGGATGCATCAGAGCCAATCAGTTTGGCGCGCGCCTGATTATACTCATCGCCCAGCAACGTCTGCATCGGAATGTCGCCAAAGTTTGGGTCGCCATAAAAGGCCTCGCGATCGGCAAAGGCCAACTTTGAGGCCTCGACGACGGTGTGCACAAAGTCTGCCGAGGTATTGCCCATGGAGGTCAGATCGAAATTCTTCAACAACGCAAGTTGCTGAAGAAACACCGGCCCTTGCCCCCAAGGCCCGGTCTTGCAGACCGTATAGCCGTGATAGTCATAGGTCAGCGGGTCTTCGTATGTGGCCTCCCACGCAGCAATGTCCGCGCCGGTCAGCAGGCCACGGTGCCGCCTGCCGGAAGAGTCCAGCACTTCGGTATCGCGGCAGAACTTGTCGATGGCTTCGGCGACGAACCCTTCGCGCCAGATTCGTCTCGCGGCCTCAATTTCGCTGTCGCGGTCCGTTCCCGTTGACTCGGCCTCGGAAATGATGCGGGCGTACATGTTGCCCAAAACCGGATTGCTGAACAATGCGCCCGACTTTGGCACGTCACCATCGGGCAGATAGATCGCTGCCGAGGTGGGCCATTCGCTGGCGAACAGGTCTTTCACACCAAGAATCGTGTTGTGGATACGCGGGATCAGCGGATAGCCGTCCCGCGCAAAGGACAGCGCATGGGCCATTACATCAGCCAGGCGCATGGTGCCGTGATCGCGCAGCATCACCATCCAGGTGTCGAACGCGCCAGGAACCACCGTGGCCAGCAACCCGGTGCCCGGAACCATATCAAGGCCAAGGTCCTTGTAGGCTTTGATCGTGGCCGCTGCCGGTGCCACGCCTTGTCCGCAGATTACCTGAACCGGCTTGCCTGCCGGGGCAATCAGCGCCGGAACATCACCTGCCGGGCCGTTCAGGTGAGGCTCGACAATCTGTAATGCAAACCCGGTTGCCACGGCAGCATCAAACGCATTGCCGCCTTTTTCGAGGATCGCCATGCCAGCGGCACTTGCCAGCCAGTGGGTTGACGTCACAACGCCAAACGCGCCTGAGATTTCCGGTCGGGTGGTGAACTGGGTCATTATGTAAATCCTTTGGGCCTGCTGGCCGGGTGTTTGTCGTAAACGCCGGGTTTACATATCAACGGGCGTCCATCGCTGATTTCAATTGTGGAGCACCCATGCTGATCATCTCGTTGATATGTGCGCTGATTGCCTCGGCGGATTTGTCCGGGTCACGTTGGTGCAACGCGTCGAGGATTGGGCGATGTACTGCTTCGGGGGAGGGGGGCGTTGTCACCGAAATCGGGTGGCCAAAGGTCTGCAAATGCATGTGTAGCATGCAGCGCCTCAAGATCGGCTCCAGCGCATCCAGTCCTGAACAATGAAATATTGCCAGATGAAATCTTCGATCCTGTTCGCTGAGCGCATAATCATCCCCGTTAATGATTGCTCGATTCATCCCGGAGAGAAAACCTTCGAAGGTTGCAAAATCCTTGTCGGTCGCAAGTTCCGCTGTGCGGCGTATGCCTTCGACTTCCAGCTTGATCCTGATTTCCGCCATTTGAACGGCTTCGGCAAGCGAACTTCGCGAGGCCGTGGTGCCATGATATCCGCGCCGTTTGACAAGACCTTCTTCCTGAAGCCGCATCAGCGCCTCGCGAACGGTGCCCTGAGAGCAGGTGAATTCCCGTGCAATCTGGCTTTCGGTGAGGGGATCATCCGGTTGAATTTCGCGCAATAGGATCGCGCGTCGTAACGCGTGAAACAGGGCGTCGCCCTTTGTCAGCGGAGTGAATCGTGTCTCGATCATGGTCTTGTTCCACCCCAGCCTGGTTATTGCCTGTCAGATTTATCCTGCTTAACATTATTAATAATGATTATCGATAATGAATTTACACAATGAAAAAACGTGGCTAAGGTCAACCACGACGAGATCGGATCGATCGCTTTAGTCAAAAAATCCAAGCGTGTCTGAATGGCACCAAGTTGAAACGAGTGGCGATTGCAACAGCGGAGCGAAACGTGGAAGAGCTGCTTAGCGTCAATGATTTGGTCGTGGAGTTTTCAACCACTGACGGCACAGTTCAAGCGGTCAATGGTATTTCCTACTCTGTGGCTGCGGGGGAGATCGTTGCCATTGTCGGCGAGTCAGGTAGTGGCAAGACGGTCGGCGCGCGCGCTGTTCTTGGGTTAGTTCCCAGCCCGCCGGGCAAAGTCGTATCCGGGTCAATAACTTTCGCCGGGACGGACTTGCTGGCGCTGGACGATCAGGACATCCGATCCATTCGTGGCAAAGATATTTCAATGGTTTTCCAAGAGCCGATGACTTCGCTCAACCCTGTGTTGTCTATTGGACGGCAATTGACCGAAGCGATGCGGCTGCATCTGAAAATCACCCAAAGCGAAGCGGACGCGCGCGCGGTAGAGTTGTTGAAGTTAGTCGGCGTTTCTGACCCGGTGGATCGTCTGCGGCAATACCCACATCAGCTGAGCGGCGGTATGCGCCAAAGGGTGATGATCGCAAGCGCCCTGTCATGCCGACCAAGGTTGATTTTGGCGGACGAACCGACCACGGCGCTGGATGTGACCATTCAGGCGCAGGTTCTGTCGCTGATGAAGGATCTCTGTCAGGACATGGGTGTGGCGTTGGTGATCATTACCCACAATCTGGGCATTGTCGCCCGCTACGCGCATTCCGTGAATGTGATGTACGCAGGCAGGATTGTCGAAAAAGGGTCAGCGTCATCGCTCTACCGCAATCCGAGCCATCCCTACACCGTGGGGTTGCTGAACTCTGTTCCGCGGCTGGATCAACCCGCCGGTTCACTGATCGATCCGATTCCCGGCAACCCACCCGATTTGGCGGCGTTGGGGCCAGGCTGCGCCTTTGCCCCGCGATGCCGATTTGCAACGAATCGCTGCCATGACGAACAGCCTTCGTTTCAGAAAATTGATGAGGATCACTATTCGGCATGCTGGGAAATAGACGCGCTGCAACAGGAGACAGCGGCATGAGCCTTTCATCCGCCGCACTCTCGCTAAGCGAACCTGAACAGACATTGTTCAAGGTCGAAAACCTTGAAGTTCATTTCCCGGTTCGCAAGGGAGCTATCTTTGACAAAACCATTGGTCACGTAAAGGCGGTTGATGGAGTCAGTTTTGACATCCATCGTGGCGAGACATTGGGGCTGGTCGGTGAATCCGGCTGTGGCAAGACGACAATCGGGCGCTGTCTGTTGAAGCTTGAGAAGCCGACGGCAGGCCATATCAATTTCAAAGGGCAGGACTTTTTCAGCCTGAACAAAAGTACGGTCTTTGAATATCGCCGTCAGGTTCAGGCGGTTTTCCAGGATCCCTACAGTTCGCTCAACCCGCGCATGTCGGTAGGTGATATCATCGCCGAACCGATCCGCATTCATGATCCGTCTATGAATTTCGTCGATCGTGCCATGCGGGTCAAGGACCTGCTGAACCTTTGTGGTTTGCCACTGAATCTGGCTGATCGGTTTCCGCACGAAATGTCCGGCGGTCAGCGCCAGCGGGTCGGAATCGCGCGGGCATTGGCGTTGCGACCTGAATTCATTGTTTGTGATGAGGCAGTGTCGGCACTGGATGTATCAATTCAGGCGCAGATCATCCGCCTGCTGGAAGATTTGCGGCAGGAATTCGGGCTAACTTATCTGTTTATCGGTCACGACCTTAGTGTGGTGCGTCACATGTGCCAGCGCGTTGCCGTCATGTATCTTGGCAAGATCGTTGAGATCGGCGATTGTAATGCGATCTTTTCGGATCCGAAACACCCCTATACGCAGGCCCTTCTGGATGCGGTGCCCGTCCCCGATCCTGAAATTGAGGCAACCCGCCCGCACAAATACATAACCGGCGAAGTCCCAAGTCCGAAAAACCCACCCAAAGGGTGTGTATTTCACCCTCGTTGCCAAAAGGCACAAGAAAGTTGCCGCAGCGAATTGCCAGATATCACCACCACATCAGACGGCCGCAAGGTCGCCTGTCCTTACTTTTAATTGACTGGACCAAATCTTAACGCACTAACTGGGAGAACCAAAATGGACGACAATAGCAAAATTAAAATCTCTGCCAAACGGCGCAAGGCGATCAAAGCCGAACTGGCCGATGCATATGACTTTGATAGTCGTGACCCTTTGTTCGGATTGTCACAGGACGACATGTCCGGCCCAAACATGAAACGGCGCACGGTATTGCGCCTTATGGCCGCCGCCGGCACGTTGACGGCCGCAAACATATTGCCGGTTGGTGGACTGGTTCGTCCCGCTAACGCGGCGACCGG
>PIVL01000029.1 GCA_003354145.1 Paracoccaceae bacterium | reverse complement strand
GACCGCCACGCGATACACCGATCACTTGCACCAGCCCGATGCCGTGGGGCAGGTGACACTAGATTACGATGCCCGGTTTCTGCGCCGCAAAGTGTTGACACTAACCGATGGGCGCACGGTTCTGGTGGATTTGGCGCAGACCACATCGCTGAACCAAGGTGGTGTTCTGGTGCTGGAAAATGGTGATGATATCGCCGTTATAGCCGCCCCTGAATTTTTCACCCTGTCCTGACCGCGACCCTTGTGTCGCAATAGCGATAGAATCACGATTGAGCGGCAGACAAATTCGGCGTTGAGGTTCAGGCGATCAGGTCTGGGCAGGGAGATACCCAAATGAAAAACGCGATGTTCACTGCACCCGGTAAATTCTGGCGCGGCAACCTGCATACACATTCCACACGCTCGGACGGCGCTCTGGAACCGGGCGAAGTATGTCGACGATATAAAGCTGAAGGCTATGATTTTATCGCGCTGACGGATCATTTTGTTGGCTTTTTTGACTACCCGATCACCGACACAGCACCATATCGCGATGATACCTTTACCACCATTCTGGGAGCAGAAATTCATTCAGGCGCAATGGATAATGGTAACCTCTGGCACATTCTGGCGGTTGGTTTACCTGCTGACTTTGCGCCGTCTAATTCGCCGAGTTTTCAGCCCATTGCGGATCAGGAAACGGGGGCGGAAATCGCTGCTCGGGCGCGCGAAGCAGGTGCCTATGTTGTTATCGCACATCCAGAGTGGTCCCGTCTGACCGAAAACGATGCCCGTGGCCTTACAGCTGCGCATGGCGTTGAAATCTATAACCACAGCTGCGCGGTTGAAACCGACCTTCCTCGTGGTTTTGGCACGCTGGACAAGCTTCTGAACGAAGGTCGCAGGCTGAACTTATGCGCGACGGATGATGCGCATTTCAGTGGGCCCGACCATTTTGGTGGATGGGTCATGGTTAAGGCCGAAACCAATGAGCCAGATGCCTTGCTGGCGGCTTTGAAGGCTGGACATCATTATGCATCACAAGGGCCGGAAATTCACAATGTTATTTGGGAGGACAACCAAGTCCTTGTTGAGTCCAGCGAGGTTGTGAATGTCAGCGTGGTAGGCAGTGCGTCGGGTGGATCGTACGTGCACGGAGAAAGCATGACCCATACCCGGGTAAATATCGACAGACTGGCAAATTCACCGTGGATGCGGGTTTCTGTGATGGATGGGGCTGGAAATCGCGCATGGCTAAATCCGGTCTGGCGGAATTGACGTCAAGACAATCGTTATTGGTAAGCAGTGAATTGCCAATCCCGCCCATGTAGTCGCGCCTTCGCGCGCACTCTGTAGCTGCATCATATTTCTTGTTTTGCATGACTGTACTGGTGCGAGTACGATCTATTGGCCTACGATCATAGAATCGCCAGCCAACTGAATCGGACCCAAATATGTCGACAGACACACCAAACGATGCATCCAGTAGCAACAGCCATTCGCTATTAAGCCAAAATTCCAAAATCACAGGTGACCTTGAATTTCCCGGGCAAGTGGAAGTGTTGGGTCGGGTTGAGGGTCAGATCAAAGCAGAATCTGCGTTGATTGGTGAGTGCGGAGAGGTCGAAGGCAGCATCAAGGCCAAGACCGTTGTCATCAAAGGTCAGGTCAATGGCGACCTCTCTGGAAAGTCCGTAACTTTGCACACAGGGTCACGGGTAAAGGGCGAAATCACCTATAACGAACTTGTCGTCGAGGCTGGAGCCCGGGTTGACGGTGGCATTCACCGAGCTAAGAGCTAATGGAATCCTGAACGCAGGGAACAATTGAAAGCCCGCATTCAAATCCGATAAAGCGTGGGTTTTCACCCACCCTACGTCTCTACCCGATAGCCGCTGCCTTCACATCTTCGTCGATGTACGGCACATATTGCGCAAAATTATCCACAAACATCGTCACCAGTTTCGCGGCTTGCGCGTCATAGGCCTCGACATTGTCCCAGGTCCGGCGCGGATCCAGCAAGATGTCGGCTACGTCCGGCACCGAAACAGGAACTTCGAAGCCGAAATTCGGATCCTTGCGGAACTCGACCTCAGTCAACGAACCATCAAGAGCCGCCGTCAGCAATGCCCGTGTCGCCTGGATTGGCATCCGCGATCCAACGCCGAATGCCCCGCCTGTCCAGCCGGTGTTCACCAACCAGCAGGTCGCCCCGTGGCGCGCAATCTTTTCGCGCAACAGGTTGCCATAGACTTCGGGGCGGCGCGGCATGAATGGCGCGCCAAAGCAGGTGGAGAATGTCGGTTCCGGTTCCGTGACGCCACGCTCGGTTCCGGCGACTTTGGAGGTAAATCCGCTTAGGAAGTGATACATCGCCTGTGCCGGGGTTAGCCGGGCAATCGGCGGCAATACACCAAACGCATCACAGGTCAGCATGATGATGTTCTTGGGATGCCCGCCCATGGCTGTTTCCGACGCGTTTGCAATATAGCTCATCGGATAGGCACAGCGCATGTTGGCCGTCAGGCTGTCATCCTCGAAATCCAGTTCAAGGGTTTCCGCATCGAAAACCATATTCTCGATTACTGTCCCGAATTTTTTGGTGGTTGCGTAAATCTCAGGCTCGGCTTCGGGCGACAACGAAATGGTCTTTGCGTAACAACCGCCTTCAAAGTTGAACGTACCAGTGTCTGACCAGCCATGTTCATCATCACCAATCAGTGTCCGCGCAGGATCAGCCGACAAAGTGGTTTTTCCGGTGCCGGACAGGCCAAAGAACACAGCCGTGTCCACCGGATTACCGATGGCGTGATTGGCCGAGCAATGCATCGGCATGATGCCTTTTTCTGGCAACAAATAATTCAGCAATGTGAATACAGATTTTTTGTTTTCGCCCGCATATTCACTACCACCGATCAGGATCAGCTTGCGGTCAAAATTCATCGCTATAATGGTCTCAGAGCGGCAATTGTGACGCTCGGGGTCGGCTGAAAAGCTTGGGCAGTTAATAACGGTGAAATCAGCGACAAAATCATCCAGCGCATCGCGCTCGGGGCGGCGCAGCATGTGACGAATGAACAAACTGTGCCATGCCAGCTCGGTTACCATACGCATATTGATCGAATGAGCCGGATCAGCACCACCAACCAGATCCTGAACAAAATAGTCACGACCCTTCATGTGCTCGATCATATCAGCGTAAAGCGCATCAAAGCCTTCGGACGACATTTCAGCGTTGTTATCCCACCAGATACTATCGGCCACAGACTCAGTTTTCACCACATGTTTGTCTTTAGGTGAACGACCTGTGAATTTACCGGTGGTCACTAACAAAGTGCCACCTTCGCCAAGAGTGCCTTCTTCGCGGACCAACGCCTGTTGCATCAATGCCGGTTCAATAAGATTGTAATAGACATTTCCCAGATCGTTGATACCTTGATCGCTAAGCTGGAATTGCGGGTTTACCCGTCCTGATGCCATTATCATATTCTCCTGTAGTGGTGATATATTCGAGCGTTTTTCCGAGATATCAACTTGTTGAGCCGGTCTTAACATGACGCTTTACCCGGGGAACAGGGCGCATTGGCGCAGTTAGCGCAACCACGGCAATGTTTAGCGCAACCATAAACGAACGGACGACCCGAGATACAAAATAGGGCCGGTATTTAGGCAATGCTAACGTATTTTTGCCTCAATTAGCGGGAAATGCCGCCGTGATTCGCGGTTTGGGATTGATTCGTGTCGTCAAAACGGCAATGTATGAGAGAAAAATAAGTCGAAACGAGCAGTATAGGGTAACAAAGATGTCAAAGATTGCATTGGTGGACGACGACAGGAATATCCTGACGTCGGTATCCATGACTCTTGAAGCCGAAGGTTTTGAGGTCGAAACGTATCACGATGGACAGGTGGCTCTGGACGCGTTCAACAAGAAATTGCCAGATATGGCAGTTCTGGACATTAAGATGCCGCGTATGGATGGAATGGATTTGCTGCAACGCTTGCGGCAGAAAACCCAGATGCCCATCATATTTCTGACCTCGAAAGATGATGAAATCGATGAAGTTCTGGGTTTGCGGATGGGCGCGGACGACTATGTAAAGAAACCGTTTTCACAACGGCTTTTAGTCGAACGCATCCGTGCTTTGCTGCGTCGTCAGGAAGCTATCGAAAGCGATGCTGTCGGTTCCGGCCCTGAAGTCAAAGTAATGGAGCGCGGTGAGTTGCGCATGGATCCACTGCGCCATTCAGTTAGCTGGAAGGGCAATGATGTGTCCCTGACCGTTACTGAATTCTTGTTGTTGCAGGCTCTGGCCCAACGTCCTGGTTTTGTCAAAAGCCGGGATCAGTTGATGGACGTCGCCTATGACGATCAGGTTTATGTGGATGATCGCACTATCGACAGCCATATCAAGCGTTTACGTAAGAAAATGCGAACCGCTGACGATGAATTTTCGGCGATTGAGACACTGTACGGTATCGGTTACAGATACAACGAAGAGTAATTGCCCAATAGTTGGGATTTGCCGAAAGGGTTTTCGTGCGCGACACTGCCGACATTGATCCACAGCGTAACGGTGATGTAGTTCTGGGTGACGATTGGGTTGCACCAGACAGCACTGCTGCTGATGAGCTGACGGCCAAGCGGGCGAGGCGCGGGTATTTTTCCCTCAAAACCTCGCCGCTGACACGCAAAATCATCACGTTCAACTTGATTGCCCTGAACATTCTGGTTGCGGGCCTTTTGTACTTGAATACATCACGCGAAAGTCTGGTGTTGCAACGTGCAACCGCTTTGGTCAGCGAAACTGAACTAATTGCAGATGTGTTTGAGGCGCAGTTGCCAAATGGCAGCCCGGCAAACCTTGCAGCTGGCGATGGTGTGGATGTCGAAGGGACATTGGTAAATCTGAGCCTGCGTGACGGAGTGGAAGTCTTTGTATTTGACGCTTCGCAAAATCTCGTTGGCCAAATCAAAGGCACAAATCAAAGCTTCGCAATGACGGCCCTTACCCCTGACAATGAGGGGCAAACACTTATCCTTGACGGGCTAAGCGCGATTTGGGCCGGTGCTTCATCTCTATTCTCGCCCTCGAAACCGGAACAAAATATACCAACACTGGAGGAGCGGCTCCGCTCCCGTGTCCCCGAAGTTATTACCGGCGGCACCAAAGTGGAAACCGGACAAGACGCAGTTGGCGGCACCGTATTCTCCGCAGCTTCACCGATCATACATCAGGGCGTGGCCATTGGCGTAGTAGCTGTGGCAACCCCCACAGGCGAAATCGACGCGCTGGTACGGGATGAAAACGAACGCGTGCTGCAGATGTTCATTATCGCGATCCTGGTCTCAATTGGCCTGAGCCTTGTTTTGGCCTCAACAATTGCCAACCCGCTTGCTGACCTGGCCGAAGCTGCCGAACTGGGTCGAGACCGCAACGCTCGCCGGGTTAATCCGGGCCGGATCCGGATCCCGGACTTAAGCGCCCGACCGGATGAAATTGGCCGGTTGTCGCGCGCATTGCGAGGCATGGTATCGGCACTTTATAACCGGATCGATGGCAACGAGCAGTTTGCTGCTGATGTTGCCCATGAAATCAAGAACCCTCTGGCCAGTCTGCGCTCGGCCGTCAGCACTTTGCGGATGATCAAACGTGATGATCAACGCATTCAATTACTTGACGTGATTGAACATGATGTGCGCCGTCTCGACCGGCTGGTCAGCGACATCTCAAACGCATCACGGCTGGATAGCGAACTGGTCAAAGAGGATGAGGTTGAATTTGATCTGCTGACCATGTTGGGCAGTTTGAACCAATATCTGGGAGAGGATGCACGGGGCAAAGGTATCGACTATATCACGGATTTACCCGCTGATCCGATCCTGGTTCTCGGGCTTGAGGCACGTTTAGCGCAGGTTTTCGTCAATCTGATCACCAACGCCATATCTTTCTGCGAAGAAGGTGATGCAATACGCGTCTGGGCACGCAAACGCGAAAACCGTGTATTGGTTGTGATCGAAGACACTGGCCCCGGCCTCCCGGAAGAATCCCTGAATAAGGTTTTCCAGCGTTTCTATTCGCAGCGCCCAGATGAGCATTTCGGCAATAATTCTGGCCTGGGGCTGGCGATATCAAAGCAGATCGTCGAGGCACATGGTGGCGTGATCTGGGCCGAGAACATTCGCCCAACCGAGGCGGATATAACCTCCGAACCATTGGGCGCACGTTTTGTCGTGGGCCTGCCTGTCTAAGTTGATGACTGGCGCCTCGCCTGCACCTGACATTCCTGAGCTAAACGAGCAGACGACGCAGCACGCCACATGTGTGACAGCACATGGCAAAGGCGCGTTGATTATTGGGGCTTCGGGCAGTGGTAAATCTTCGCTGGCGCTGGCTATGATGGGGTTTGGTGCCAAGTTGGTTACTGATGATAGGGTTATTCTTCGCGTTGAGCATAGCCGCGTCATTGCCTCGGCCCCTGCGGCAATCGATGGACTGGTCGAAGCACGCGGCATCGGGCTTTTGCGGGCTAATACGGAACCAGAGGCTCCTATCAAACTAGTGATCGATCTTGACCAAACTGAACAGGATCGCCTGCCACCCATTCGACACATATCGGTGATGGGGCAATCAGTACCCTTGCTTTACAAGGTTGATATGCCGCATTTTCCAGCAGTGCTGATGCAATATCTGGCCTGCGGACGAAAAGGCGAATGACAAACAAGTTCAAACCCAATTCTGTGCCGCCCAATTCTGTGCCGCCCAATTCTGTGCCGATTGTGTTGATTACAGGCCCTGCTGGTGCCGGACGTTCGACCTCTATCCACGCGCTTGAGGACCTCAATTTTGAAGCCATTGACAATTTGCCATTGCGGTTAATCCCAAAGCTGTTGGATGGGGCCGAGCCGTTGCGGCCGCTGGCATTGGGGATTGACCCACGCAATCGGGATTTTTCGACTTCAGCCCTTATTGAACTGATTGATCAGCTCGAACAACGACCGGATTCTGATCTGACTGTACTCTATTTGGACTGCCGACCAGATATCTTGCTACGCCGTTTCTCGGAAACCCGACGGCGACATCCACTTGCTCCGTCAGAAAGCCCAGAAATCGGAGTGCAACGAGAGCTTGAATTACTGACATCGGTACGGCACCGGGCTGACCTGCTCGTAGACACCTCTGATCTGAACGTCCATCAGTTGCGTGCAGAGATAGAGAGATGGTTCAAACCGCGTGTCGGCAACACCCTTGCTCTGTCCATTCAGTCATTCTCGTACAAACGTGGTTTGCCGCGAGGTATAGACATGGTCTTTGATTGTCGGTTTCTAATCAACCCACATTGGCAACCCGACCTGCGCGAACTGGATGGCCGCGATCCAAAAGTTGCGGCACATGTCGCGACTGACACGCGATTCACGCCATTTTTTGATCGGGTTTTAGATTTAACCCGTTTCTTGTTGCCCGCATATGTGGACGAGGGTAAGTCGCATTTGTCCATTGCCTTTGGCTGTACGGGTGGCAAACACAGATCCGTTGTCCTGGCGCAGGCATTGGCGAGCGCACTTGCAGATGATGGGCAGCAAGTATCAGTTAGACATCGCGAGCTGGAACGCCGCGGTACGGACGAGAGGCCGAATTGAATTGATCGGAATAGTAATCGTGGCACATGGAGGGTTGGCCGGAGAATATCTGGCAGCAATCGAACATGTGGTTGGACGGCAATCCGGGATCAAAGCGATCACGATGGAGCCGGACTATGACCGTAAAGCCAAAGAACTTGAGATATGCACAGCCGCCAATGACGTTGACACAGGCGACGGTGTGGTCCTGGTGGTCGATCTTTATGGAGGATCGCCGTCAAACCTAAGCCTGCAGGCGTGCGCCCCTTCGAATCGACGTATATTGTACGGCGCAAATCTGCCGATGCTGATCAAACTGGCCAAAAGTCGCAAATTGCCGGTGGCAGATGCGGTACAAAACGCGATCGATGCCGGAAAAAAATATATTAACTCGCAGAATTTCAGCGCTGATTAAGGGCGACCCCATGCAGATGACCCAACGCACATTGGAAATTGTTAACCAAAAGGGGCTTCATGCCCGCGCCTCGGCGAAACTGGTAGAAATGGTCGAGCAATTTGAGGCAGACGCCGAGATTTCACGCGATGGCTTGTCTGCGTCTGGCGACAGCATTATGGGACTTTTGATGTTGGCAGCGTCCCGCGGAACGACTATTGACGTCCAAACGTCGGGGCCTGACGCAGAAGCGTTGGCAGATGCGCTTGCCATTTTGGTGGCGGACAAGTTCGGCGAAGGATATTAGCCGCCAATTGCCAATTGGCGTGGAAAACAGGACAGGCATGTTGGCGGAGACTTCGCAAAACGACGATACCAGGGTCACGCAGCAGCCGGGCGAGGTTTATGACCGGCGCACGCTGACCTATGCCAATTCCTTTGATGATCCTTGGACCGGGTTTGCGATCCGCGCGATTGAATGGTTCACAGGGAAATTGACCATACTGCGCATGGTCAACAAATTTGAAAAGATCAATGCTGACTATCGGGGCCAGTATTTCTGGCGGGGTGCGCTGAATGTCATGGGAATCGATCTGACTACTCCGTTAGATCAACTGGAAAATATTCCCAAAGATGGCCCGGTTGTGGTTGTCGCCAACCATCCACACGGCATGGTCGACGGCATGATTTTTGCAGACCTTATCGGTCGCGTTCGTCAGGATTATCGCATTCTGACGCGGTCAGTTTTGACCGGATTGGATGAGGCCGCGACGTCGTTCATGATTCCGGTGCCGTTTCCACATGACCCGGATGCACAGCGGAAAATGGTCGAAATGCGCGGCAAGGCCATGTCCCACCTTAAAGATGGTGGCGTTGTCGCCTTGTTCCCATCAGGTGTGGTCATGTCATCCGACACCTGGTTTGGCCCGGCAATCGAGCAGGAATGGAGCGTTTTTACTGCCAAAATGATTCGAAAATCTGGCGCAACCGTGGTGCCGATTTTCTATCCAGGCAGCAATTCACGCTGGTATCAAATCGCCAACAAGATTTCTCCAATCCTGCGGCAGGGGCTGTTGCTGCACGAAATCGTAAAGTCGTGCAACAAGCCCATGGCTCCTGTGATCGGAGCACCGTTGAACGAAGAACAAATGGCTCAGCTTGAAACTGACCCGCGCGGCTTTATGGCGATGCTACGCGAACACACTTTGTCGCTGGGAAAATCATAGATCCTAGCGCGTCGGAACCGGTACATCGCCGCGATAGTCATAAAACCCTCGCTGAGTTTTCCGCCCAAGCCAACCTGCCTCGACATATTTGGTAAGCAACGGACAAGGGCGGTATTTGGTGTCCGCCAACCCGTCGTGCAACACGTTCATGATGGCAAGGCACGTATCCAGACCGATGAAATCGGCCAGTTCCAGTGGCCCCATGGGATGATTGGCCCCTAACTTCAGTGACTGATCTATTGACTCGACCGACCCAACCCCTTCGTAAAGCGTATACACGGCCTCATTAATCATTGGCATTAGGATGCGGTTAACAATGAACCCCGGAAAATCTTCGGCGCTGGCCGAGACTTTTCCGAGCCGGTCCACAACTTCCTTACAAGCCTCAAACGTGGCGACGTCCGTGGCGATACCGCGGATCAACTCTACCAGTTTCATGACCGGCACCGGGTTCATGAAATGAAACCCCATGAACCGTTCGGGGCGGTCCGTGCGACTGGCCAAACGGGTGATCGAAATTGACGAGGTATTGGACGTCAAAATTGTATGCGGCATCAGATGAGGTTGCAGATCTTCAAAAATGGCCTGTTTGACAGTTTCCCGTTCGGTCGCGGCCTCGATCACCAGATCAGTCGCTCCCAGGTCAGGCAGCGCCAGCGTGGTTTCGATCCGGTTCATTGCGGCCTTCATTTCGGTCTCAGAGAGTTTGCCGCGCCCAACCTGACGCGTCATATTCTGATCGATCAGCGAAACAGCCGCTGTTAGCGCGTCCTTGGAAATGTCGGTCAGCAGAACATTATATCCCGCCTGCGCCATCACATGGGCAATACCGTTGCCCATCTGCCCTGCTCCGATTACACCGATTGTCTGAATGGTCATGGCTATCTGCCTTTCATTTGCGGCCTGTATATCGGCCCGAAGCGATCGGGGACAAGGGCCTGTATTCAGGAAAGTTTGCAACAAATTAACCCATTAGCAATTTCGCAACTTCTTTGGGTCAAACCAATAGACGGGTGAAGACAAATTGGTGGGTAGATTATGAGCTTTGAGGTGCCGGGCGTTGATGCGCCTGATGAATTGCGGTGTCGGTACGGGTCGTCAAAATTGATGTTCCGGGGACCACGTAGAAATTTGGATGACCCATATGTGGCGTTCCTCGGGGGGAATGAAACCTATGGAAAATATGTTCAGACGCCATTTGTGGCGCTGCTGGACGATGAACTTGATAAGAACTGTGTCAATCTGGGTGTTGTCAACGCCGGTTTGGATGCCTTTGTGAACGATCGGGAATCACTGACAATTGCCAGAAATGCGGATCAGGTCGTTGTGCAAGTCCTCGGCGCGCAAAACTTGTCAAACCGGTTTTACCGGGTCCATCCACGTCGCAATGATCGGTTTCTTGAGGCCTCGTCTTTGTTATCTGCAATCTACCGAGATGTAGATTTCACCGACTACAATTTTGTCAAACATATGCTTGGTAGTTTGCAGAAAGCTTCACCAGAACGCTTTGATACTGTGAGGAAGGAAATCCAACAGGCATGGTTATCGCGGATGCGGCTTTTGGCTCAGGCGATCAGTAATGATGTAGTCTTGCTTTGGCTGCAATATGATGATGCCGATGCATTGGGCTCTGAACCGTTGGCCATTACTAGCGCTATGATCGACCAGTTGCGCCCGATCGTGCGCGACGTTGTTAAAATTCAGGTCGTTCCCGCCCAACAAAGTGGGGAAGTCGGAGATATGGTGTTTGGCCAGATGCAGGCCCCGGCAGCGGGACATCTGATCGGTCCGTCTGCGCATCGCCAGATTGCCGAAGCCCTAATAGGTAGAATCGGGCCCTAGGATTTACAGGTCCACTTCGATCACACCGCCGTCTTTGGCAGCGCGGGATTGACACAAGATCACAGAGGTTTTGCGTTGCTCCTTGGACAGAACAAAGTCGCGGTGTTCGACCTCGCCTGAAATCAGGCCGCATTTACAGACACCACATATCCCGTCTGAGCATTTGACGTCGATATGAATGCCATTTTCGGCCAGAACATCTGTGGCAATCTGGTCTGCAGGGACCAATAATTCACGCCCGTCTTTCAAGCGCAAAGTAAAATCATAGTTCTCATACTCGGGCAATTCGGGAACTGAAAAGTACTCAAAATGCACGGCATCTTCGGCAAATCCCTGTCGTTCAGCCGCTTCGATGACGGATGTCATATAGCGATCCGGGCCACATGCGTAGACATGCCAACCATTGGTGTAGCCCTTTAGCACTGCATCCAAATCAGCGCGGCTTTTTTCATCTGAAATGTGCAAAGTAACGCGACCGGCCCAAGGCACAGCAGCCAAATCGTCCAAATATCCTGCGTCGTCACGCGTTGAGACCGAATAATGAACCTCAAAATCTGCACCCACCGCATGCAGACGATGACCCATGGCAATCATCGGAGTGATACCTATACCTCCGCCCATCAAAAATGTTCGCGTTGCCGTCTCATCCAGTGGAAAATGATTGATTGGGCGCGAAATAAACACTTTGCGCCCTTCGTTGAAGATGCGGTGCAACAGGGCAGAGCCCCCTCGCCCATTATCTTCGCGCAAAACGCCCACCTGAAATTTGGACCGATCCGCAGGATCACCTGACATAGAATATTGACGCAGAAATTCCGGGGCGACAACAATGTCCAGATGTGCACCTGCAGTCCATTCCGGTAAATCTGACCCATCAAGGCTGCTGAATTCATACTTGGTCACATCCGACGTCATCGCCACAGCCGAGGTGATTTCAACGCGCAATACCGGGCTTTCACCAGCACTGGAATAGACATGATTCCAATCTCCGGTTTCTCCGCGCTCATGACGCGCCTTGTACTCGTCTGCTGTTATCATCGACTGATAGGCCTCGATCCCGGCCTCGCGATCCATTGGGAACGGATAAGGGTACGGGTGCGGTGCGATATGGGCCGGATAAACGGCAAGGGTCTGGTCCTCGTATTTCAGGTCCAGATCCTTTTGCAGGCCGCGTTCGTTGACCGGGTGCTGAGTTGGACGATATGCGCCGTCTTCCTCTAACTCTATATCCCACCACCACTTTTTTACGGGATTCAAGCTGCCGTTGCCAACGGCATCATCCAGCTTGGCCAAAGCCGGAGCAGTTGCTGGAAAGTTCATCGCCGCCCAGCGAAATGGTTTTTCGGCAAACAACCCTTCAAGGTTCCAAGGGCAGGTTTTCATGCACCGCCCACACATCGCACCGCCCGCAGTAGTGATCCGGTAGGTGGCACATTTCTGGCTGTCGGACTTCCAGATTTCATAACCGTTAAACATCAGTTTGGGCCCGGCAGTGATTGCACCTGACGGGCATTCGCGTGCGCATTTGTTGCAGGACTCGCAGAACTTTTGCAGGCCAAAGTCAATGGGTTTATCGTGGCTGATCGGCATATCCGTCGTCACCACACCTGATTTCAGGCGTGGTCCCAAAAACGGATTTAGGATGACTTCGCCAATGCGGCTGACTTCGCCAAGACCGCTAAGCAGCAACAAAGGCGGCTGCAACACTTCGCCATCCATCACCGAATGGGCCTTGGCCGAGTAACCCAGATTGCGGATTTGTTTGGCGATGACCCCACCCAGCAGGGAAAACCGCAAATAGGCACGCATAGATTGGGCGACGCTGATCCAGTCGTCTCCGCTGGCGCCTTCCATCGTTTCATAGCCTTGGTCGATGATCATCGAAATCGCCTGATCATGGGGCGGTTCAATCGGCTCGCCAGTGGCATCGTGCGAATACCATGTCCAGTCGGGACAACGGCTAAGCCCCACTGCATCAATACCCAGAAAATAGCTTGCCGCTTTGATATTGGCGGCATTACGCGCCGCATCTGTTGGTTTTTTCACCGCTTCAGATGCGCCGTCCTGCAGTAGAACAAGCGCGCCGAGCAAACGGCGTTGTGCCATCGAGGGGGCAGCTTTGCGTGCGTAATGTCCGCCTTTGGCTCCATCCTGCAGCTTCTTCCCCATATCGCCAAATTGCGCACGGGCGAACATATCGGCGCGTTTAGGAACACGGGCGACACGGGCCTCGTCAATATATGTTGTCGGATCATCCACCCGCTTCAGCGTTTCAAATGGGTGTGGGCCATCAACGAAATTTCGGCTCTTGAACGGATCGCCATTGAGAGCCGATCGCGAAAACCCTGCTCCAACCCACCAAGCCGGGCCTTTGGTGCGAAATGCAGGTTGCCGGGGCGACAAAGGTTGATCAATCGCTAAATCAAGGGTGGTGGTGACAACAGCAACGCCGAACCTGGAACCAAGGTAGGGGTTCACCAGCTTGCCATTTTCAACTGTCGCCAGCCCTGCGGCAACCGTCAGTTGGTTCATGTCAATATCACTGCTAGTCGCGGTATGGGCCTTGGCGTCCCAGCCCAACACCCGGATGTAATTGGCCAAAACCACCGCTGTTTCGGTGGCACGCAGACAGGCGCGATGGGCTTGGGCATTTTCCAGCCAGTCAATCCCCGGCTCATCAGCACGCGGATCACGCGGCATGTCATAAAGATAGACGATTGCGTGCGTGTGGCCCGCGACGGTCGAAGGCGGGGCCTCCATCGATTCCTTGAGATCGGCCATGATCATGTCGATGCCTGATGCCAGCGTTTTGGTTTGTCGGGTTTTCAGATCATTGGCCAGCCGGTCAATATCGGGATTGCGATAAGGTTCGGACAACACGGCACTTTCGGGCAGCGTCGCAACTCCGACCATCGCCGCGTCCGAGAAATAGCCAAACGCTTTAAGATGATTGGCCCGTTCCGCGGGGTCAGACGGGATTTCTGATTGCACCTTGCTCACCAATCCATCCCGGATCGCGTCCATCATCGCCTGATATTCACCCATCGCATTGACGATCGAAGTCGGGTCCGACGGGCGTTGAAAACTAAGTGGCTGATATGAGGGCACCGTAGTCAGATCTGGCATTTCACCACGTTCAAGACGCTCAAGTGGGAAAGGCCCAAGATGAACGGGGCGGTTTTTGTCAGAAAAGAATCGGATGGTCATTAATGTGTCCTTGTATCGCGATATCCACGTTTTCGCCTGCAGACTATGCGAGCACGTGGCCAACGCAAGGCGCAGTTCGTCACCGCTGTGTCAGGATGCAATCAACCGCAATGTAATCTGGTGCAGCACCCGGATTTCGGCGAAACAGTGTTAGGTGTGATGGTTGCCAAAGACGGGGCGCAATTGGATACGGATGCCATTGCCAGCGCGGCTGGCCAATCACTGGCGCGTTTCAAACATCCTCGCAAGCTCGTGATTTTGGACGAGTTACCACGCAATCCGATGAGCAAAGTACAAAAAAACCTTTTACTGGATCAGTTCTCCGGGACGTTTGTTCAATAGAAACAGGGTGTATCTGGCTCTCCCAGGTCCCAGTAGAGGCCAGCCATCAAACCTAGCGCACTGCGGCAGGTGGGCAGCAATACATGTTCATCCGGCGCATGTTGTGAGCAACCGGCATAGGAATGTGGAAACCAAAGTGTCGGCAAACCCAACAAGTCGGTGAAAAGTTCGTTACAGATTGAACCTCCCATCTGCGGCACAACGGCGGGCGCAGCGCCGGTGGTTTTTTTGACCGAGGCCTGCGCCCAGACCACCCAGGGATCATCCGATTCCGTCCGGCTGGCGGCAAAACCAGCATCCGCGCTGGGGTCTGGCTCCTGAATGACGACATGAGCAAACCCATGCTTATCAAGATGCCGACGCAGTGCCGGGATTATTTCGTCCACGTCCGTGCCTTTGATAAACCGTAACTGGCAATGCGCCTGTGCTTTTGGAGCGATGGCATTGACCGGGCTTTCCGGGTTTCCAGCCAACATCGCCAACACAGCAAATGAATTCCAGGCATAGACGTTTTCAACTGCGCTAAGCCCCGGCTCACCCCAGTTGTCATCAATCTGCGGCCCGTCCGCGCCACCATCCAGAACCACGTCCGTCAACAATTCACGCACCATCGGCCGGATCGGTTCTGGCCGCCATTCGCGAACAAGAATTTCGCCGGAGGGGGACACGATGGTAGCGATGGCATGGGCCAATATCGCCGCGGGATCGGCCAACGCCCCACCCCAGTTGCCGGAATGATGCCCACCTTTGCGCATTTCACAAACAAGGTCGAAATTCACCGCACCCCGGCAGCCCAGCGAAAGCGTCGGGCGGTCGGGTTTCACTCGTGGCCCGTCAGATGCGACAAATACATCTGCCGCAAAGGTATCAAGATTGGCAGCAATGATCTCACGAAGCCCAATTGAGCCGATCTCTTCCCCGGTTTCGATCAGAAATTTCGCGTTAAACCCCAAAGCCCCGCGTGCACGCAAGACCGCCTGCATGGCGCGCATGTTTATCAGATGCTGGCCTTTGTTATCTGCCGTTCCCCGCCCATAAAGCTGATCGCCTTCGCGGGCCAATTGCCAGGGGCCTTTACCTTTGCTCCAATCTCCATCCATTCCATGAATCACGTCGCCATGCCCATAACCCAGTACAGTCGGCAATCCAGCACCTTCTATCCGGGTGGCAAGCAGGATCGGTCCACCACCTGTAACGGGGTTCTCAAAAACCTGACATTCAAAGCCCATCTCCCGAAATTCAGGGTTCATCGCTTCGGACAGGTAGCGGTGACAATGAAGTAGACCGGCAGCGGTCTGACTTTCGGATGGAATGGCGACAAGCTGGGCCAGATCAGCCTGAAACCCGCCGGCGTCAAGATATGAAGTGGCTTGGTCAATAGCGTCTTTGCGCGTGGTCATCTGTGATCCTATCGCGATTAAAGCTCGCCTGCCTCTTCCAGCACTTTGCGCGCTGCGCGGAAGCATTCCAACGATTGAGGCACGCCGCAGTAAATGGCGACAACATGGATAATCGCGCGGATCTGTTCCTTGGTGACGCCATTATTCAGCGCCCCGCGGCAATGTATTTCCCATTCATTCATTTTACCCAACGCCCCGATCATTGCCAGGTTCATCATCGACCGTGTTTTGGCGTCGATTGCATCGTCGCCCCAGCCAAATCCCCAACACCATGCGGTCATCGCTTCCTGAAACGGACGGTTGAAATCATCAGCCGCATTAAGGTTGGCCTCGACATAGTCTGCGCCAAGCGTTGATTTGCGTTGCTGCAACCCCTTGAGAAACAGGTCTTCGTCAAATGTATCCGGCATTGTGTGATCCTTGTGAATTTCGTTGATGCATCATGCACACCCAAGGCTGCCGGACGCAATTGTCGATTATGTCAAAGCACAGCAACATAAAACAACGCACCAGCCGGTCTTTGGGTTCGGCGGCTATTGGGTCTGAAAATATGAAAACAATGCTATCGATTCTGAATGGTATTTCGGTACCAGTCGTGGCTTTGGAGCTGGCGGGCGGCAAAAACCTGATTCGCATTGTTCGCGGTTTTGACTATTCTATGGAAAGCGATTGACGTGAAAAGCTGCCGGATCCCTCGTTTCCGGCCCGTTTATTAAGATTCTGTTTGGATTCTTCGTCGTCGGCGCCCACAATGCGTCGCTATAATGTGAGGGATGTAATTATGAAAAAGACTTTTTTGCTTCTGGCTTTGCCAGTTGTTCTTGCTGCCTGTACCTCTACTCAGCCAATCACCCAGAACGCTGAGTGGGACGAACTCAAGGCGCGCTGCAACGCGCAAGACTTTGGTGCCTGTGCTGACATCGCCCATGCGGCGAAAAAATCAGAGAACTTTCCGGGAACCTGACCCCGCCTGGACCTAAAGCCGGTTTCGTCTGGACCTATAACACTTGCCCAATTCGCGCTGTTGTATTTTCAAGATGACCAAAGACCGCTTTGCGGGCTCGCAGTCATGCGCCCACTTCCGACCTGAAAGGATATGTCATGGACGGCACATTCAATGAAAACGATATCAGCCGCATTGTTGAGGCTGACAAATCCCATATCTGGCACCATCTGAGTCAGCACAAACCTTATGAGACCAGCGATCCAAGAATCATCGTCGAAGGCAAAGGCATGCGCGTCTGGGATCAGGCAGGCCGCGAGTTTCTGGATGCAGTGTCTGGCGGCGTGTGGACAGTCAATGTTGGCTATGGTCGCGAAAGCATTGCCAATGCAGTGCGGGATCAGCTGGTCAAGCTGAACTATTTCGCTGGCTCCGCAGGGTCCATTCCTGGTGCGTTATTTGCTGAAAAGCTGATCAGTAAAATGCCAGGCATGAGCCGGGTTTATTATACAAACTCAGGGTCTGAGGCGAACGAGAAAGCGTTCAAAATGGTGCGGCAACTGTCGCATGCCAAATATGGCGGCAAAAAGTACAAAATCCTCTATCGCGACCGCGACTATCACGGCACCACAATTGGCGCTTTGTCAGCCGGCGGTCAGGACGAACGCAATGCGCAATACGGCCCCTTTGCTCCCGGTTTTGTACGGGTGCCCCATTGCATGGAATACCGTGCGTTTGAACAAGATGGGGCACCGGTTGAAAATTACGGCGAATGGGCTGCGGACCAGATCGAACAGGTGATCCTGCGCGAAGGCCCGGAAACGGTTGGAGCTTTGTGCTTAGAGCCGGTGACCGCAGGCGGGGGTGTTATCACGCCGCCACAAGGGTATTGGGACCGTGTTCAGGAAATTTGTGCCAAGTACGAAATTCTGCTGCATATTGACGAAGTCGTCTGCGGCATGGGGCGTACTGGATCATGGTTTGGCTATCAGCAGTACGGGGTCAAACCGGACATGGTGACGATGGCCAAAGGCGTGGCATCAGGTTATGCGGCGATTGCCTGTCTGGTGACCACCGAGGGTGTATTTGACAAGTTCAAAGACAATCCAAGTGACCCTCTTAACTATTTCCGCGATATTTCAACCTTTGGCGGTTGCACGGCGGGACCAGCCGCAGCGCTTGAGAACCTGCGCATCATCGAAGACGAAAACCTGATAGACAACACCACGGCGATGGGTGCGCGGATGATGGAGAATTTGGCCGAACTAATGGACAAGCATTCGATCATCGGCGATGTGCGCGGTAAGGGTTTGTTTGTCGGGGCTGAACTGGTTTCAGACCGCGAAAGCCGCGCGCCGGTGGACGAAAAGCTGGCGCAGGCGGTAACGGCGGATTGTATGGCCCAAGGGGTTATCATCGGTGTAACCAACCGGTCGGTTCCGGGTTATAACAACACGCTGTGTTTCTCACCCGCGTTGATTTCGACCAAGGATGATATCGACCAGATCACTCAGGCCGTCGATGGCGCGCTGGGCCGGGTGTTTGGCTGACTTTTTATTGGGCCTCCTCCCTAACCGGGAGGGGGCCGACGCAATCTACTCTGGTTAATGTTTCCCCGGCACCTGCAGTATCGCGTCAGTGCGCGCTGCAGCCGAGTTCGCTCGTATCCAAAATCAGCTGTGCCCTATTTCTCTGGCAGTCGCTTTTAGAATGCTCAGAAACACTTCTTGTGTCGGCGTCGACTTCCATCCTTTACGAACCGTCAGACCAATTGGGCGGGCGCTATTTGGCAACGCGATGGGCAAGGTCGCAAGTGTTCCGTTCTCAATTTCATGACGCACCTGATGGCGAGAAATGATCGTCACATAGTCGCCCTCTAGCAGTAATCCACGCACCAATATCAGTGAACTAGAGACAACCTTGACCGGTGTCTTGTCCATTTCAGGAATACCGAGAACGGCACTAAGATAACTACCCGCAGGGGTTTCCTTTGGGGGTGCAATCCATGGGTAGGCAAGCGTATCCTTCAGCGAAGGTTTGGGCAGATCGCAAAGAGGGTGGCCTTTGCGCACGACGATTGTCAGAGGGTCATCAAACAAAGCTGTTTGTTCAACATCATCCGTCGGGGCCGGATCACGCAACGCACCGATCAAAAAATCGCTTTCACCATACCGCAGACTGCGCAGCAATTCAGAATACGGGCCTTCGATGGTGCGCAGCTGCACGCCCTTTTTCTGGCTCTGCATAATATGCATCGCCCGCGGAAGAATGCGCGTCCGTGCCAGAGGCAAGGACCCGATCACAATTCGCGTAGAGTCGCGGCCCTTATAGGCGTCGATCTCGTAAAAAGCCTGCTGCATTTCGCTGCCTGCCAACCGAACATGGCGCGCCAACAGTTCAGCGGGTTTGGTCAGCTCTATCCCCTGACTTGCAGTGTCAAACAGCGCATAGCCCACCAGATTCTCCAGACCTCGCCCGGCGCGGTGTATCGAAGGCTGCGAAATGCCGATATTTTGGGCTGCGATGGTAAAGCTTTGCGCCTCGGCCAAAGCCGTCAGCGCGCGCAATTGAGCAGCAGTAACCAGACGATCCGCCAGCGCCCTGCGACTGCCATTTTTACCGACGCCCAGACGGCTGGCCTCTTCAAACCCAACCTTAAGGTGCGCCAATATCCGCTCGACCCGCGCGACAAACATCGCGCCGGGCTCTGTCACGCTCATCCCGCTTGGCAATCGATCAAACAGAACGACCCCAAGTCGCTGTTCCAGTTTGGTAATTGCCTGCGTGATCGCCGGTTGAGACAGAAAAACGGCATCGGCGGCCGCGCTTATCCCTTTATGGTGGGCAACTTCGCGCAAGGCACGCAAGTGGCGGATATTGGGGAATTCAAAACTCACCTGTTGTCCTTATGACTAACTGCGAAAATTCTACTTTATAGCCAAAAGTTATAGCCTCCAAGGCGATTTGAAATAGTATTTCGACAGAGACAGAGTCAACATACAGAGCCACTTTAATGCAGTTTGGTTCAGCAACAGGATGTTCAGAACATGACAGACAAGAAAACAGCCTTGGTCATTAGCGCCCATGCGGCAGATTTTGTCTGGCGCGCAGGGGGTGCTATCGCGTTGCATCAGGCCAAAGGCTATGAGGTCACGATTGTGTGTCTGTCTTATGGTGAACGCGGCGAAAGTGCGAAACTGTGGAAACAGGACGGAATGACCCTTGAGCGTGTCAAAGAGGCACGCCGCGAAGAGGCGAAAAATGCCGCCACCGCGCTGGGTGTCAGCGATATCCGGTTCTTTGATCTGGGGGACTATCCGCTGGATTTGGGGGCACAGGCGCGAGACATGTTGGTGGACGTGATCCGCGAAGTGCAGCCGTCCTTCATGTTCAGCCATTCGATGTGGGACCCTTATAATACGGACCATATGAACACGACCAAGTTTGTTCTTGAATGTCGGATGATCGCTCAGGCCTGGGGTCATAATCCGGGGCAAAAGGTGCTGGGCGCACCGCAACTTTATTTGTTTGAGCCACATCAGACCGAACAGATGGAATGGAAACCAGATACGTTTCTGGACATTACCGATGTTTGGGACAAAAAGCGCGCCGCGATTGAGTGTATGCAGGGCCAGGAACATCTTTGGGACTTTTACACCAACGTGGCTGAAAATCGTGGGAACCATTTCCGGCGTAATTCGGGAGGCATGGCCGGTGGGCGCCCTGCCCGCTACGCCGAAGGATTTCAGTCGATCTTTCCGCGAACAGTAGATGAATTGTCCTAGGCGGAATTACGCAGAAATAGGGGTATCCAATGTCAGGAATTGTAGTTCAGAACATTGAAAGGGCTGATCAGTCCCTTATAGACGGGTTAGCGAAATGTGGCGTGTCCACTGTCCACGAAGCACAGGGACGCAAAGGCCTGTTGGCCGACTACATACGCCCGATTTATTCCGGTGCACGCATCGCCGGGTCGGCGCTGACCATCCTTGCGCCACCTTGTGACAACTGGATGCTACATGTGGCGATTGAACAGTTAAAGGCTGGGGATATTCTGGTGGTGGGAACCACATCTCCCTCAAATGCAGGGTATTTTGGCGATTTGCTGGCCACCTCTGCCAAGGCACACGGTGCCAAGGGCATGATCATCGACGCCGGCACACGCGATGTGCGTGATTTGAAGGAAATGAAATTCCCTGTCTGGTCCAAAGCAGTCTTTGCCCAAGGCACGATCAAAGAGACCATCGGGTCTGTCAACATCCCCATAGTTTGCGCAGATGCGTTGATTAACCCCGGCGACATCATCGTCGCCGACGATGATGGGGTATGCGTGGTGCGCCGCGAAGAGGCCAGCGACGTGCTGGAAAAGGCTCTCGCGCGCGAGGCCAATGAGACCGACAAACGCGCAAGGTTTGAGGCTGGGGAACTTGGACTCGATATTTACAACATGCGTGAGCGACTGGCTGAAAAAGGCCTGAAATATGTCTGAAGCCCGCTGCATGTGGATGCGCGGTGGCACCTCAAAGGGCGGTTATTTTCTGGCCTCTGATCTGCCTTCCGACATTGCTGCACGAGATGCGTTTTTGCTGGGTGTGATGGGAAGCCCTGATTCCCGCCAAATCGACGGAATGGGGGGTGCCGATCCTCTGACCTCAAAAGTGGCCGTGGTTGCCGCCTCTGATCGTGATGGGGTGGACGTGGATTATCTGTTTTTGCAGGTGGTCGTGGATCAAGCCATCGTGACGGACGTGCAGAACTGCGGCAATATTCTTGCTGGGGTCGGTCCTTTTGCGATCGAACGCGGTTTGGTGGTGGCACGGATGGGTGAAACACCCGTGACCGTTTTCATGCAGAACACCGGCCAGATTGCGGTGCTCAATGTGCAGACGCCTGACGGACATCTCACCTATAAGGGGGAGGCCAGAATTGATGGTGTTCCAGGATTTTCCGCCCCTGTTCCGATTGAATTCAAAGACACTGCCGGATCAAGTTGCGGTGCTTTGCTGCCAACCGGGAACGAAGTCGATGTGATTGACGGGATCGAACTGACCATGATCGACAACGGCATGCCCTGCGTGGTGATGCGCGCCTCTGATCTGGGCATTACCGGTGATGAATCGCCATATGAGCTCGAAGCCAATGATCCCCTGCGCCAGCGACTGGAAGCCATCCGCCTGCAAGCTGGTCATTTGATGAACCTTGGCGATGTATCGCAAAAATCAGTGCCAAAAATGACCATGGTCAGTGCTCCGAAACAAGGCGGAGCCATTTCCACACGCACGTTCATTCCTCATCGGTGTCACAAAGCGATTGGCGTTCTTGGGGCAGTCAGTGTCGCCACAGCGTGCCTGCTAAAAAACAGTCCGGCTTTTGCTCTGTCGACGACCGGAACAGGCAATCATCGCACATTGTCTGTTGAGCATCCAACGGGTGAAATGACCGTTGTCGCGACACTGGACACGCAGGGCACAATCGCGTCGGCGGCAATTTTGCGCACCGCTCGCAAGCTGATGGATGGCACTGTGTTTACATCGTAAGCGTCTCTACAGATTCAGACGTCTAACAATCTGGTAACTTTCGAAAACCACATAACATCAAAGTTCATTCTCGATAAGTTACTGTAATCACTATATTTTCTCAAAACAGCTCTAAAGATTCATTGACATTCTCGCAAATGATTCCAGTGTGCCGGGGCCTGTCTATTCAAAAAACTCTAACAGGGAGATTCATATGAAACCTTTTTCATCTATAATTTTTGGCGTCTCAATGGCTATTGCGGCCAGCGTTACGTCAGTACCGGTCTTGGCAGAGACCCCGGCAAATATGCTGGTCATCGCCAACCGCATTGATGACATCACCACGCTTGATCCGGCACAGTCGTTCGAATTTGCGGGTAGTGATGCCAGCCGCAATATCTATTCGCGTCTGGTCAATTTCGATCCTTCCGATCTGGCTGCTGGCTATAAACCTGATCTGGCCGAAAGCTGGGATGTGTCCAAGGATGGCAAAACCATCACGTTCCATATGCGCCCCGGTGTCAAATTCCATTCTGGCAATCCTGTCACGGCAAAGGACGCTGAATTCAGCCTGCGTCGCGCTGTTACTCTGAACAAGACGCCTTCGTTTATTCTGACGCAGTTCGGCTTTACGGCTGATAATGTTGCGGACACGATTGTAGCTACCGATGACATGACGCTGGTGATCAAAACCGACAAGCGTTATGCGACATCCTTTGTTCTGAACTGCATGACGGCCACAATTGGCGGCATTGTCGACATGAAAACGGCAATGGCAAATGAGATCGACGGCGATCTTGGCAACGAATGGCTGCGTACGAACACCGCAGGTTCCGGTCCTTACACGCTAAGCAGCTGGAAACC
>PIVL01000309.1 GCA_003354145.1 Paracoccaceae bacterium | reverse complement strand
GCCCGGCGCTCTGCAACGTTTCATATCGGTGCATTCAGCAACCCGAAATTTCTTCTCTGTTCCAGCCCGCCGCCGCCCCGCCCTCACAAACAGATACCACAGAATGGAAGCTTTCGACGGTATCGTCAAGTTGACGGCCAGTCATCTGATTTCTAAACACCGAGCATGACTAAACGCAAGAATACTCCCGGCTTTAAAGGCCACCGTTTCCCACCAGAAATCATTGAATACGCGGTCTGGCTGTACTTTCGTTTCAGCCTGAGTTTACGAGATGTTGAAGACTTGTTATCGGAACGCGGGATCATTGCAAGCCATGAAACCATCCGGTTTTGGGTGGTAAAGTTCGGTCGACAATATGCCAAATCCATTCGCCGAGACCGACCTCCGGTTGGTGACAAATGGCATTTGGACGAAGTCGTGATCACAATCCGTGGCAAAAAACATTGGCTGTGGCGCGCGGTAGATCAAAACGGGAATGCGTTGGAAATCCTTGTGCAAAGTCGCCGAAACACGAAGGCGGCTAAGCGCGCCGTTGGCACCAACGGTGCCCCGGACCGCATTGCGATCGACAAGAGCGGTGCCAATCTGGTCGGCCTGCAAAGTCTAAACGTCATCCTTAAATTCACGGGAGCTGGCCAGATCATCGGCATCGTTCAGTCCAAATATCTCAATAATATCGTCGAACAGGATCATCGTTTCATCAAGAGGATCACCCGGCCAATGCTCGGTTTCAAGGCTTTCCACTCTGCGGCCGCCACGTGAGCCGGGATCGAAACTGCGCACATGATTCGCAAAGGCCAGTTTGACCAAACCGGGGTATCACCTTTCAAACAGTTCGCGGCCCTCGCAGCATAACTGTATCCACGGAAGACCCTTCTGCAGCCGAGTGAAAACTTTGCGACAAAACCTGCGAACCACACTCAAATTTCAAGCATGTTCGGGATCAGACGGTTTTGCCGCTGCAATAGAGATCAACAATGCGCTGAACCATCGGGGCGAAATGCCAGAAATCCGGAGTCTTCATATCGGCACGTTTGCCAGCATCATCCAGATATCTGACTTGAACAATTTTCTTCAAGTTCGGGTTTCTTTCGAATTCGCCCACTTCTTCGGGCGTCAAAGGCCCCCCTTGCAGGTTCAGAGAATGAATTGAAGCTGACGAAAGGCGTTTGAAATAATCCGGCTTGGTCGCACACAAATAACGCTTGGCCGCCACATGGTAGCGCACGCAATCAGTAATCACAGTAGGGAAAAATTCGGCCAGCACTTTTGCGCCGGCCTTTTCGTGATACCGATCTTCGGTATCGTCCATCGAGAACGTCCCAAATTCTGATGTGAAATGACCGATATCATGTAACAGCGCTCCGACAATTATGTCTTCGTCCTGCCCGTTCTGCTCTGCAATAGTGGCACCTTGAAGCATGTGCTGGGCCATTGTCACCGGTTCGCCCAGATATTCTTCGTCGCCGCAGCGATCAAAGATGTCGCCAAGAAAGGCAACGATGTTTTGCTGCGTCAGGCTAGAAAACTCCTGCTTGCTCATTCTGCTGCCTCAAGTGTCCGCGCCTGCAGCCCAGCCAGTTTCGACAGCAGCCCATCCTTGTCCGCGTAACACCCCTGAAGCCAGCGGGTGCCGGTGCCAGAGTAGGCTTTGCGAGCATGCAGAACGCGGGTGTTGTCCACCACAAAGCTTTCGCCGGGTTTAAGACGGAAAGTGACCTCCATTTCCGGATCGTCGATGATTTCACCCAAGCGGCGATATGCTGCGTAATAGGTGTCCATCTTGTCGAATGGCACATCGGTGACGGCGGCCAGCGACCGATTGTTGAAACGGATACCAATCAGTTCACCATCCGGAGAAAGCTCAATCATTGGGCGGCGCGAGCGTAGTACATTGCCTTCTTCGCCGACGTATTCGTATCGGGCGCAATACTGGCTCAGGACATCGAACCATTCAGAGTTTTCGTTGCGCAGACGCTCAGCGGCGCGAAAGCCGTCCACTACCATGTTCTCGCCACCTGCGGCCGAACTTTCGAGGCAATAAAGCACTTGCAGCGATGGCACTGGATCGCGGTAAGGGTTGTCGGTATGCGCCTGCAGGCCCAGCCCTGTAAACGCCAGATTGCTTGGATTTACTTCCGTACGGACTTCGAAATGGCGACCATAGTTGGTTTCGCGTACAAACCCAAAGAGATCTACAACCTGCATCAAGGCCAGATCTTGAACTGGGCCGTTTTCCAGCTTGCCAAAACCGTAACGGGCAACTTTCTCTAACCAGCCTTTCAGAGCACGATCATTCGTGCTGACAGCGGCGAAATCAGCGACAGGAATGTCGGACATCAGATCGCCACCCCAGGTTTCAACAAAAGTGGACGTCCAGCCGATATCGGTTTCGCCAACCATATCATAGGCGTTTTCCATCAGCCAACCCAGCGGGTAGTCAACGCTTTTGCCTTCGGGCGCAAAGGTCAGAGTTACTTTTTCCCCCTCGATTGTTGCCGTCGCGATTGCGGTATTTGCTGGAATATCGCGCAGCGCCAGAAGTCTCTGGCCATTGCCGACCGCGCGCGTTTCTGAATCCCAAGCATTGTCGCGCAACCAAATTGCGTGAAAACGAGTGGTTTTGCTGTGCGTCTGGATGGCGAGATACTTGCCATCGTCGTGAACTGTGAGTGTAGCCATCGAAAAAATCCTCTGTTCGGAATTATATTTGGGCTATATCTGGGTGAGTTTTTGCATTAAATCAAATTAGCTATTCACCCTCTGAGATACGGTTCTGTTAATGCCAAATCGTCAACTTGATAACCTGCCGCTGGAGTGGATGAGGGCGTTTGAGGCGGCCGGACGGACGGGCAGTTTCACGGCAGCCGCAGCAGAAACCGGGTTGACCCAATCTGCGATCAGTCAGCGCATTGGCAACCTGGAACATCAGATCGGCACCGCCCTTTTTGTGAGGCAAGCGCGCGGTGTTATCCTGACTGTGGACGGTGAAACCTGGCTGCCATATGTCAGTTCGGCGCTCAACAGTCTGCGCCACAGTTCTGAAGCTTTGTTTGGCGTGCAAAGGCAGCACCTGACCATTTCTGCAACGGCCAGTATCATCGAGTTGTGGATCGCAGAGCGGCTGAGACGGCTTCCAGCACAAGAGCATATTCAGATTTCGTTCAAATCGATGGTAATCGCTTCGGATGTCGCGCCACTGGATGACGTTATTAGGGTCAGGTACGGAACAGGCGACTGGCGACAGCATTTTAAGGTGCCGCTTTACAAAGAAGAAATCAGCCCGGTGGTTGCACCCGATCTACTGGAGTCTGCGAAACGCTGGCAGACACTGCCTCGGCTAAATTTGTCTGGAGGGCGACCTAGCTGGAAAGAGTGGGCTGAGCAGACGGGTGATTCCGTGACTCCGGTACCATTGTTCCGGTTTGACGCGTTTTCATCTGCGTTAGCGGCTGCACGGGCTGGACTTGGAGTGTTGTTGGCTTCATTGCCATTGTGCCACGAGGATTTGCAATCAGGACGGTTGGTCAGATTATCCAAAAACACACTGTCAACGCAAAGTACAAACTGGCTGTTGGCATCTCAAAAGAGCGTGTCTCAGCGTCAGTGGGCGATGCTTTCAGGGATTTTGGCAAAGAGCGATTAACGTGGTTTCAGATCGCGTAAATTCCAGACAAAATAGTTTACCTCGAAACAGATGCTCCCCGGGTCGCTAGGAAGTTTCGACTGATCGGCAATCAGGCGGCACCGTCATAGACAGTTCCCACGACCGATCTGCGCTCACAGCCCAGGAGGTAGTATTGCTAATTTTTTTGGCATTTACGGTCGATGAATGTCAGCTTCGGTTTTGTCAGCGCCAAATTTCGCGCCTGCAGCGAAAGCCCTCTTTCCGCCCTAAGTGACCGATGCTGCGTTTGAACCTGACGGCCGCTTTGGTGAAGGATTTTCGATGCGGGCCAGTGTGCAAGGTTTCAGCAAGGACTGACTGTGGCCCGCGTTGGAAATCCTCCCAAGGTGGAAGCCGCGTGGGCTTGGCGATGCCTGTGGGGAAAGCATGAAGAGGGTTGTGCCGGTTGATGTTGTCTGCGGGGGCAACCAATGGTTTGTTGACGTGGCGAGAATGGTTTGTGGCGTAATTTTCCAACACTGATCGGTGTGCTCTGTCGTCGCTCGGAGCCTTTTGATCATGCTCATCGCGGCGGGCCGCAAATCGGGACCAACCCGGAACGAGATGCGTTTCAGGAGCCAGATTTGGTGGAGTGACGGGCGTTCCATCATGCTGCCTGCCTCCTTGGTGGCGCGCGGGAGTGTGGTTTCTGGCCACGGCGGAAGATTTCGACGATGCGCATTGGCCCGCCGCAATCGGGACATGGTTCTCGGAGTGTGAGCGGAATGACCTCGGCGGTTGACGGGTCATCCTGGTTGGTGGTTTCCGCGCCGAGCAACGTTCGGATCTTGGCAATATTGGTCTTGCGGCGCGCGCTGGCGAGCAGACCATAGTGGCGGATGCGGTGGAAGCCGTCTGGCAACACATGGATCAGGAAGCGGCGAATGAACTCGTCGGTGGTCAGCCGCATGACAGATCGCCCCCTTTCATGGTTTGCGGGCAAACCACTGTCGGGCAGTGGGTCGCTTGTTTTGATCCGATAATTCTTCCAGCGGAAGGCGACTGTCTCGGCATCGGCGCTGATCAGGCGGCTGTTTGAGATTGCCACACGATGAAGTATAGCGGCTGAGATAGGCGAGCACGGCCTCCGGTCCGCCGAATGGTGGTTTGGCGTAGACGACCCATTCAGTTTCACGCAGCGGTACAAGATATTTTGCGAACGCATCGGCCTCAGATAGCCCGGCCAGATCGCTGTAGAATGACAAATCCCCTGCGCGGTGAAGGGTCATCAGCCCTTCCAGAAAGAGCCGTCGGAACAACCGGGATAAAACCCGTACATGCAGAAAGAACCCCGGCCTGCAGGCGACCCACCCTGTACCGTCCTGCGACAGACCACCCCCGGGCACGATCATGTGGACATGCGCCCTCTCATGGTTTGCTTTGCAAACCACTGCCGGGTAACAGATGATGGGTCAGCGCCGACCCCCAGGTATGCAACACGCTGGTCATGCCGACCTTCGCACCCATACGCTTTGGATCTGCCGCGATTGTCATCACCGTCTGGGCCGACGCCTTGAAGAGCAGCCCATAGACCGCCTCCTTGTTCCAATAGGCGATCTGCGCGATCTCGGCAGGTAGTGTGAAGACAACGTGGAAGTATTCCACAGGTAGAAGGTCTTCGGCACGCGCCGCCATCCAATCGCGTGCTGCCGGTCCCC
>PIVL01000308.1 GCA_003354145.1 Paracoccaceae bacterium | reverse complement strand
AGGGTCAAAACGGATGAGGTTGACGCACGCATGCTCGCAAGTTTTGGGAATGCTCTGGCCTTAGAGCCAGATCAGCCCATCGATGGAAAGCAATTTGAACTCAAAGAGTTATTCAGTTCCAGGGGAGCACTCATTAAGGATCGCACCCGATTGACTAACCGTCTAAATACGCAAAGCCTTGCACTCGTGAAGCGACAGACCAAAGCGCGGATAGATCAGATAACGCGTCAGTTGAAAGCGCTGCAGCAAGACATCAACACAAGGTTGCAAGACTGCCCAGGCAGAACCAGAACCAACACAATCCTTCGGTCTATTCCTGGCATTGGTGAAGTCGCTGCAGCAACCATTCTCATTGAGATGCCCGAGATCGGAACGCTTCAAAAAAAGAAAGCGGCCAGCCTCACTGGGCTGGCTCCTATGACCCGACAATCGGGAAAGTGGCGTGGCAAAGCCACCATTCAAGGTGGGCGAAAACAACTGCGTGACGCGCTCTACATGCCTGCTCTCGTTGCATCTAGGTACAACCCCGATTTGCGCGACAAATACCAAGCCATGATAAAAAGCGGCAAACCGCAAAAGGTCGCCCTAACTGCAATTATGAGAAAGCTCATCGAACTCGCAAACACCTTGGTCAAAGCAGATCGTGAATGGGCTCCAAATGCTACTTGACCATAACGGATACTCGGAGCAGTCGTTCGCTGCATTAGACTTGAGTGCCTGCTCTGGGCCGGAAGTGCCAGTTCCACTGATCAGTACGAATGTCTGTAGAGTCCCCTATAGCTGGCCAGCAGGCGTATTGGCCAACATTCTGCCAACACCCTCCAGCCGCTGACGCGGGTACAGGTCAGTACACAGCTCAAATCTCGAACGCCTGCTCCAAAGGCTCAAGATCGCCCGCTTCATCGGACACTGAGGCAAAGTAGGGATTGCGGTTGCCACGGAACAAGACGCCGGTGTTCATGCCATCATCGGTCATAATGCGGCGGGCGGCGCGGGCTGGATCGTCGGTTTCCGACACACTTGCTTTGTGCACCTGATTTTTCCACTCTTTTTCGTCCGGACGGAAGGTGACGCAGGGGCTGAGGATTTCCACAAAGGAAAAGCCCGGGTGGTTGATGGCGTCAAGGATCGTCTCGGTGCAGCCTTTGATGTTTCCCGAGAATTCGCGGGCCACAAAATTTGCACCTGATGCCAGCGCGATCACCAACGGATGGAACGGTGAAAGGCCGGTACCGCCCGGTGACAGGGCACTGTCCCAGTCAGGCTCGGTGGTCGGTGAGGGCTGGCCCTTGGTCATCCCGTAGACGCGGTTGTCCATAACGATATAGGTCATGTCGACATTGCGACGGCAAGCATGCAGAAAGTGGTTTCCGCCAATCGAAAACCCGTCGCCGTCGCCACTCGTCGCCATTACTGTAAGGTCAGGGCGCGCGACCTTGAGCCCGGCGGCCACGGCCAGTGAACGGCCATGCACGCCATGAAACCCGTAGCAGTTGGTGTAGGCCGGAATGCGCGATGAACATCCTATGCCTGAAATCACGGCGATTTCCTCGGGCGGGCGGCCCAACTTGGCCAAGGCCCTTGTGATCGACATCAGTACGTGAAAGTCCCCGCACCCTGGGCACCAGATCGGTGTGATGTCGGACGTGAAGTTGCTGGCCTTGAGTTTTGGAACGTTCATTGGTCTTTCCAATCACGGATGTGGGTGGTGATTTCTTCGGGGCCGATCTCGTCAGGCCCCTCGCGGTTTAGGTTTCGTACATCGAAGGGCAGGTCTATGTGTGATCGCACATGTCGATAGAACTGACCGGAATAGCTTTGCTCGACGAACACCACACGTTTGGCACCAGTGAGGGCCGATTGCAGCGCTTTGGTTGGGAACGGTGATATCTGGCGCAGCGATACCAACCGGGCGTTTTGCCCGCCATCGGCCAGCAGGTCCAAAGCTTCGCGTGCCGGACCTGTCATAGAGCCCCAGGTCAATATGACGGTGTCACTGTCGGCGTCACCTTCGCAAACACCCCAGTAATCACCGAAATCAAAGCTTTCGATTTTGTTGTGACGTTTACCCATCTGCTCACGCTGATCTTTCCCGGTACTGGAGGGCGTGCCGCGTTGGGTATGGGTCAGGCCATCAGCGGTGTATTGCCCGCCTGACTGTCCGGGAATCGCCATCGGCGAGACGCCGCCTGCCACCAGACCATAGCGTTTGTAATCTTTGTCAGTATCAACAAAGGGTTTGCGCTGAGTCAGGAAGGCCATGTTGGCCGGTTTATCGATCAGCACGCGGGCCTGCCCGATCGACTGATCCGACAGCACAATGACGGGCGTTTGCAGCGTTTCGGCAATATGCACGGCCCATTGCCCCGCAAACAGGCAATCGGCAACGCTCAGAGGTGCGATGACGACGTGATCGGCGTCCCCATGAAAACCGTAAACGGCTATGTTCAGGTCGGATTGCTCTGACTTGGTGGCGATACCGGTTGATGGGCCAACACGCATCACATCAACTACGACAATCGGGGTTTCTGACGCAGAGGCGAGTCCAAGGCTCTCCATCATCAGCGACAGGCCCGGTCCGGAAGTTGCTGTGATCGAGGGGCGACCACCAAACGAGGCACCGATGATCATGTTGATCGACGCCAGTTCATCTTCGGCCTGCACCAACGCTCCGCCGATCGAGGCCAGAGCGGGTGACAGGTATTCCAGAACCTCAGTGGCCGGAGTAATCGGATAGGCTGCGGCAAATCTTACACCGCCACGCAAAGCCCCAAGCCCTACGGCCTCGTTACCGGTGATCAGCCAACGGCTTTCTTCCTGTTCTGACGCAGGTGCCAGTGTGTACGCCTTACCCAGGTCAGCGGCGGCTTTCATGCCTGCCTCGATACAGGTGCGCCCGGTTTCAACTGCCTGCTCGCCTTTACGGCCAAGCTTGGAGCTGACCACGTTCATGACGTCAGCAACGGGCAAGCCAACCAACTGGGTGACCAGCCCAACCGCAATCATGTTTTCACGACCGCCCTGAATGGATTTGGCCAGCTCCCCAATCGGGCATCGCACGATCGTACAATCCATATCAAGCACCGCTTTTGGCGGGTCACCTGCGGCGGGATCGCAGATCACCAGCCCTCCTGAGGCCACCGGCATGGCGTTGATGAAACGATCTGCGTTTTTCCAGTCTATGGCGACAAGAATGTCAAATTCCTTGGCCATACAAGCGGCCGGTCTGGTCGACAGCCGCACCAATGCTGCGGCCTCGCCGCCGCGAATCTGTGGTCCAACCGAGCGGGTGAGAAGCCCGTACCAGCCTGATTTGCCAGCGGCTTCCAGTAAAATCGAGCCGGCGGTGATCGCGCCTGCGCCCCCTGTGCCGACGACGGCGAACGATACGTTTTTAACTTGGTGAGAAAGGGCGTTCATGTGCGTTCCATTCCGCGTTCTGGCTGAGTTTCTGCAGGTTCCGGTTGCCGGTGTCTTTTTCGTGGTTGACCGTAAATAGGTAATAGAGTACCAATTTACGGTAATAAAGATTGCGAGTGCTGTCAACACGGCTCTCAGGTGGGCCTCAGGAGGATGAAGATGCCAATACGATGGATGATGGTTTCAGGGGACGAGCCGCTGGAAAAAGTGACATTTGACCTTGAAGAGCCGGGCCCGGGTGATGTCGTGGTCAAAATATCAGGCTGTGGTGTCTGCCATACTGACCTTGGATTTTACTATGACGGTGTGCGGACAAATCAACCGTTGCCACTGACTTTGGGCCATGAAATCAGCGGTATTGTGACCCAAGCGGGCGAGGGCGCGGAAGAGTGGCTTGGCCAAACGGTGATTGTTCCGGCGGTGATGCCTTGCGGAGAATGTGATGCCTGCCAACGCGGCAAGGGCACCATATGTCGCGCGCAGAAAATGCCGGGTAATGACATCGAAGGCGGTTTTGCCAGCCATATCACAGTACCATCTCGCGGCCTGTGTCCGGTAGATACGGATCGTCTTGCTTCTGTTGGTCTGACACTTGCAGATGTGTCGGTTGTGGCTGACGCGCTGACCACGCCTTATCAGGCGGCGGTTCAGGCCGGGGTTGGCGAAGGCGATCTGGTGATCGTCAACGGGACCGGGGGTGTTGGTGGTTATGCAGTGCAAGTGGCCGCCGCGATGGGGGCGACTGTCGTTGCCATTGACGTGGTGCCCGAAAAATTGGAAGCGGTCGCCGAAAACGGAGCCTCTCTGACACTTAACGCGCGCGATTTTGATGCGCGCGGACTGAAAAAAGAGATCATCGGATTTGCAAAGACCAACGGCCTGCGCACCTCGGAATGGATCATTATGGAATGTTCCGGCACCGCCGCCGGACAGGCCGCAGCCTTTGGCCTGCTCAACCACGGCGCCACCATGTGCGTCGTCGGCTTTACCATGGAAAAACTCGAAGTGCGGCTGTCGAACCTGATGGCCTATCACGCGCGTTTGCTGGGCAACTGGGGTTGTCCACCCGAGCTTTATCCCGGTGCGCTGGAATTGGTGCTGAGCGGCAAGGTCAAGCTTTCACCATTTGTCGAACAACGCCCGCTTGAGGATATCAATGACGTTTTTCGCACCGTTCATGACGGCAAGGCAGTCAGACGCCAGATCCTCGTGCCCGCCGAATAAACATAGGAGACTAAGATGAACTATTCCAAATTTGATTTCGTGTCGCATGATCTGGTTTCAGATGCCTCGCGCGAGGGTATCAGCGACAAGGTGATCTTTGAAAAACGCCCGGCGACGCTGCCTGACGGGTCCGTGGCTGAAGGGCTGTATAACGCCTGGATCATTCTCAACAATCCGTCTCAGTACAACTCGTACAACACGGATATGGTGAAATCGGTGATCCTCGCATTCCGCGCTGCATCGAATATGCGTGACGTGAACGCCGTTGTGTTCACCGCGGCAGGCGACAAAGCATTCTGCACCGGTGGCAACACCAAAGAATACGCCGAGTATTATGCCGGACGCCCACATGAATACCGCCAGTACATGCGGCTGTTCAATGACATGGTCTCGGCGATCCTTGGCTGTGACAAGCCAGTGATCTGCCGCGTTAACGGGATGCGGATCGGGGGTGGCCAGGAAATAGGCATGGCCTGCGATTTCTCGATTGCTCAGGACATGGCGCGATTTGGTCAGGCTGGCCCAAAGCACGGTTCGGCGGCCATCGGCGGGTCGACCGACTTTCTGCCGGTGATGATTGGTTGCGAACAGGCGATGGTTTCGGGGATTCTGTGCGAAAGTTTCACCGCCCAAAAGGCGATGCGCCTTGGCATCCTGACCGACATCGTTCCCGGTCTCAAAGT
>PIVL01000307.1 GCA_003354145.1 Paracoccaceae bacterium | reverse complement strand
TCGATCAGCATCGAATTGGTCGCCTCGTCGCGGATGTCTTTGATGATCGAGGCCGTTCGTGCGAGCCCGATCGTATCGCGTGGTTTGTCAGCGTAATAATCGTACGGAAACACATGCACATGCAGATCGGTGGTCTCCATGATCCGCAAATGCGCCTGATTGGCGGCAGCATTGGCAGAAAACGGGTGAAGGGCGATAAATCCGGCAGTACTGGCAAGAAAGCCGCGACGTGTAAGTGTGATTGGCATAATACTCTTCCTGGTTGTGGTGCTGCTTTTCGTTACCGCACAAATGAAACAAATTCCTGTCAGAGTCGGCGAGTTGCGCGACTCGACCCAAACCTACTGTCTCACGACTATTCAATTGTGACAATGTTCACAATCTCTGGCTGCATGGCTGGCACGAACGGCAAGCCGCATTTCTGCAGTTTGAACCGGTGAATCTGCACTGCAACTTTCGCATTGCTGACATTCATTCACATCTCAGAAATGATCCAAAGTTCGTTCACCAAGAGTGCTTTCATTCGGCTGATGTTTACCAAAAAATGGATTTCTAGTAGAGTCTCGGCTGCATAGACCTTGCACAATTTGCACAAGCTAGACATTGGAAGGAAACATAATGAAATCCATATTCTTTGGTGTTGCGGCCTTGGCAACGACCACAACAATAAGCATGGCACAAGAAATTCCCAAGACTGCCACTGAAATGGGGATCATGCAGGGATCTCCACCACAGCGCGCTATCGATATTGCGGAATGGGACAAGGGTCCAGATAATCGGTGGGCTTTTCAGCATATCAGCGAAATCATCCCGGTTGCGAATATCAGCCGAGGCTCAGGCTTGCCAACCTCGCTTCGGCGCGCGCCCAAGGATCTTTCAGGGTTGCAGTTTCAGGCGCTGGATGGCGCGGAAATGACAGTTCAGGACATGTTGACTCGGACATACACGGACGGGTTTATCGTTTTGCATGAAGGTGTTGTGGTTTACGAGAAATATTTCAATTCGATGACCCCAAGTACACGACACCTTCTAATGTCGGTTTCCAAGTCATTGACAGGAACTCTTGCCGGATTGCTGGTGCATGATGGCCGACTTAACCCTGATGCGATGGTGACAGACTACATTCCTGAGCTGGCAGAGGCCCCGGCATTTGGAAATGCTACGGTCCGGCAGGTTCTGGACATGACAACGGCTCTTGTGTTCAGCGAGGATTACGCTGATCCAAACGCAGAAGTGGTGGCCCACGAAGCTGCAACAGCGTGGCGGGGGGAAAATGCAACAGGGTCTCAGGACGGTGTCTATGCCTTCGCGAATACGATACAGAAAGATGACACACGTCCGCATGGGCAGCAATTTCAGTACGCTTCAATAAACACAGACGTTCTTGGCTGGCTGATCGAACGAGCATCTGGTCAGCGGTTTTCCGACTTCATGAGCGATACAATCTGGTCAAAGCTTGGTACCGACCATGATGGGCAGATCAGCGTCGACTACAAGGGTTCTGCCGTTGCCAATGGCGGTTTCGTTCTGACCCTGCGTGACCTGGCGAGGTTCTCGCAAATGGTTCTGGACGACGGTTACTATAACAATCAGCAGATTGTGCCGTCAGGCTGGGTCGATGATATTCGGTTTAACGGGAACAACGACGCCTGGAAGCCGACGCATTATCACGAATTGTGGCCCAATGGTTTTTATCGGAACCAATGGTACGTAACTGGCGATGATAACGGCACATTTTTTGGGGTTGGAGTAAATGGCCAACACTTGTGGATCAATCCGACAACCCGCGTCGTCATCGTCAAATACTCATCCCTTCCATTAAGCGCTGACAAAGAGAACATTACGCTAGGCTGGTCTGCAATGGATACCATTTCACGATCCTTCAGCGATTGAGTTTCCGCGTTTGAAACCGTTTTCTGATCAGGATTTTGGCCTGCTTGCATGCTCGGCAATGAACGCATGCACTTCTTCGAAAAACAGGTTGAAGCAAGGCTCGCTCTCCAGAGCCACGTGACTGTTTCCCGGAAGTTTAACAAATTGTGCTCCAGGGATCGCTCGGGCCAATAGTTGCCCTTCCTCAATTGGCACGACCTGATCCCCCTCAATATGAAGAACCAGTGTGGGAATGTTGATCTGTCGCGCTATCTCAAGAATGTCCATTCGGCTATTCATTTCCTTGATGCGCATAGCGTTTTGCGGAGAGCAACTTATCCTTTGAAGTTCATCGAAACTATCGCGAATGTCTTTTGAGGCATCGGGTACAAAGCCGGACGCGAAGAATTGGCGATAAACCGGATTGGGCGATCCCCACCCCTCGCGAAACATAACGCGCGCCGTTTCCCAGAAGGTTTCAAATTCCGGATTGTTGCGCATTGCCTCTCCGCGACCAAACCCGCCAAACAGGATGAGACAGGAAACCCTTTCCGGGTGTTTGGCAGCATAACGTATAGAGAACCCTGCCCCCTGACTGATCCCGAAAAGCGCAAACCGGTCGAGGCCCGATGCCGCAACAACGGCTTCCATGTCCTGTGTCATTGCTTCAAAAGAAATCGTCTCGACATCCCAGTCCGACAAACCATTTCCGCGTTGATCAAAACGAACCAGATGGTTTGCTCGTGCGAACTCGGCCAGAAACGGACCCCAAATTGGATTGCCCCATTCATACTCGATGTGATTGAGATAGTTGGGTGCCTTCAGAACTGGTGGGCCTTCACCAATACCGGCCCACGCGATCTGCGTTCCGTCTTCGGAACCGCAATATTGCACACGCTGCTTGAGTGCCATTTCAGGTTTTTTGTGCTCAACTGGTTCATCAGGCGTCCATTGCCAGACCCGAATTGGCCGGGAGATATTTTTGACCCTTTGCCCACCCATGTCGCGAAAATGCTTCTGGCCCTGCGCATTGACAGCCTGATGGACGATATCGGAAATACACACTCCGCCCGGTTCTGCCAGTCCCTCCAGGCGCGCTGCCACGTTTACCCCATCCCCAAATATGTCGTTGTCATCGAAAATGACATCGCCGAGATTGATGCCAACCCGGTATCTGATCCGCCGTTGTTCGTCTTCATCGGTTTCTCGCTGTGTCATTTCGGTCTGAATATCGATAGCACACCGCACAGCATCCTGAGCCGACGAAAACTCGGCCAACATCCCATCACCGGTCGTTTTGACTATTCGACCCCGATGGCGCGAAACTTCTGGATTTACCACCTGCCGCCAGTGAGTTTTCTGTCGCGCAAAAACACCACTTTCATCGCTTTCCATCAGGCGCGAGTAGCCGACCATATCAGCTACAAGTACAGCAGCCAGACGACGTTCCATTTGAAGCCCCCTAAATCAGATAACAATGCGCGTATTGGGAAAAAAAACAAGGGATGTCTGAATATCCCTCACGAATGACGACGCTCACCCGGTGCAAACCGCACTTTAGAGCATCAGCAGTTTTGTACACACCTAATCGTTGGCAAATCCTGCAGCGAACGGCCAATTTGCCCGCTTTTCAAAATATTGAGGACGGCCCACGCCGTACCCTGGTAGACATTTTAGCGTATCGAACCGACATTTCGACATCCGGCATTATCGAAGATATGCGAAACTAAACCAAAGACGGAACGGTGTTGCCTGGGAGCACTTGAGTAAAGGGCGATTGCGGTTCGCTGTTTACGGGTCTTCTTGGTTAGTTCCTTTTGCTTGTTAAAAAAGCGGACCTCTTTTCAGAGGCCCGCCAAACTTGAATATAAATCTTTGTTCGAATGAATCACTTTTTCCTTGTTTCTGATTCACCCCAAAATCGCCATGTTTCTGATGCACCCCAAATACGCCATGTATCTGGTACATCCCAGATGGAACGGCGGGCCTCGGCTTCGGCTTCTGCACGGGTCAGCCCGATGTCATTGAGCGCTCTATCGTCCAATCTGTTCAGTGCTTGGCGTTGGCTCCAAAACTTCGCCAGGCCGCCAAGGCCGCGGAGCTTATTGCAGGTGGTCACGTCTGTGCTGTGTGTTGTTTTAGCTAAGGTCAAAGGTCTTGTCCTTTCTGGTGTTGGTGATCGTGAATTTGGGGTTGGTCAATTTTCTTGATGTATGTAGGCTATGCTTAGATCAGACCGGCTCAGGCTAATTTGGTACCGATAGAACCCCGTGTTCGTCGGGCAAGCCGAGCTATTCGATCTTTCGCTTTCAGCTTCGCGACTTTCAGTTTTCTCATGCGAAGCCAGTCCGGAAGCGGACGGTTCAATTCATCCTGTATTTGTACATTGTACCGTGCAATCCGGGCCTTCAGCCTGTGCAGGTCAAAGTGAAGTTTTTTAAGTTGATGTGGCATGAAATTCCTCCCTTTGTGTTTCTGGTTACCGGTTTTTTAGGATCCCGATCCTTTGTCACACTCAACATATGGGGCGTAGAATTCACAAATAAATACAATAATGGTGGAATGTTTGATAGTTTTAAACTATCAACGGATTAGCTCTGAGAAAGTAACCTTGTATGTCCCAAGCAAATGTAACTCTTAAGCAGCTCCGATATCTCGTCGCACTGGCAGACGAAAAACACTTCCGCCGTGCCGCAGAGGTGTGCGGTGTCAGCCAACCTTCTCTCAGCGTTCAATTGCAAAAACTAGAAGAGCAACTGGGTTCACGCATTGTCGAAAGAGGTCGTGCCGGTGTTACCTTTACGCCGATCGGTCGAGATGTTGTAACACGCGCAAGAGCAATATTGATTGATGTAAAGGCAATGTCAGATTTTGCGAAAACTGCGCAGCACGGGCTGACAGGAACGATTAGGTTGGGTGTACAGGCAACACTTGGACCGTATCTCTTGCCAAATGTCGTATCCAAACTGTATCGGGAACATGCCGATTTCAAACTTTACATTCGCGAAAGTCTGCCCAGCCAATTGGAAGCAGAATTGTTGGCAGGAACGCATGACATCATTCTAAGCAAATTGCCTACGCGTGGTGCAGATAACGTGGACGCGCCGCTTTTTCAGGAGCCAATTTTGTTGGCTGTATCTGCGGATCATCCGCTCGCAACAAAAGACCACGTTCTTTTGGGCGACTTAACGGGGCTACCTGTTCTGTCGCTTTCGCCCGGCTATCACTTGCATGATCAGGTGCATGCTTTGTGCAACGAGTTCGGAGCGGACGTCACTCGTGATTACGAAGGGACGAGTCTTGACGCTTTGCGCCAAATGGTCGCCATGAACATGGGGACAACTTTTGTCCCGGCATTGTATGCAAAATCAGAAATTCACACGGGTGGAGATGTCGTTGCGTTACCCCTAAAAGGTCGCAGGGTATTTCGCTCAATAGGTCTGTCCTGGCGCAAAGGAGCGGGCCAG
>PIVL01000028.1 GCA_003354145.1 Paracoccaceae bacterium | reverse complement strand
TGGGCATCGGTCAACGAAGCGACTGAGGGGCCGCAGATATGGGATGTGGTTGAAAATCATATTCGCGCGCAGGGCACAGTATCTGTTGCACCAAACAATTCGGTTCAAGTTGTCGGTGCTTAGCCGAAATTGCAAAAGGTAGAGTACACATGACAACGCATTCCAAAAAGACAAAGCCTTCGCGCCGACAATTCCTGACCGGAGCTGCGGCTGCCGGGGCGGGGGCGGTCGCAACAAGTGCTGCAAAGGCGGGCGATCCGCTGATCACCGAGGTTCAGGCATGGGCGCAAGGTCTTGGCGATGGGGTGGACGCGACGCCCTATGGTTTGCCGATCGAATATGAAACCGACGTGGTGCGGCGCAATGTAGAGTGGCTGACCGCGGATACCATCAGCTCGATCAACTTTACGCCGATCCACGCGTTGGATGGCACCATCACCCCGCAGGGCTGTGCGTTTGAGCGGCACCATTCAGGGGCCATTGAACTGCGCAAAGAAGATTACAGATTGATGATCAACGGACTGGTCGATCAACCCTTGGTCTTCACCTACGCTGATCTGGAACGGTTCCCGCGTGAAAATCACGTCTATTTCTGCGAATGCGCGGCCAATTCCGGCATGGAATGGGCAGGTGCCCAACTGAATGGTGCCCAGTTCACGCATGGCATGATTCACAATATGGAATACACTGGTGTTCCGCTGAAAACCCTGTTGAACGAGGCCGGAATCCAGACTGCTGGAAAGTGGGTATACGTCGAAGGTGCCGATGCCTCGTCCAATGGCCGTTCAATACCGCTGGACAAAGCGTTGAAGGATGTTCTGGTCGCGTTCAAGGCCAATGGTGAGGCGCTGCGTAAAGAGCACGGTTATCCCGTTCGGCTGGTGGTGCCGGGCTGGGAAGGCAATCTGTGGGTGAAATGGCTGCGCCGCATCGAAGTGACCGAAGGGCCTATCGAATCGCGCGAGGAAACCAGCAAATACACCGATACGCTTGACGACGGAACATCACGCAAATGGACCTGGGAAATGGACGCCAAGTCCATCATCACCAGCCCCAGCCCGCAGTCACCAATCACCCATGGCGCCGGGCCGTTGGTTATCACCGGGCTGGCATGGTCTGGTCGTGGTGCAATTGAGCGGGTGGATGTGTCAAAGGATGGTGGCAAGAGCTGGGAAACCGCCCGTCTGGCCAAGCCGGGCGAGCGTATGGCGTTGACCAGATTCTATCTGGATACCGAATGGAACGGCGAAGAAATGCTGTTGCAGGCGCGCGCAATAGACGAAACCGGCTATGTTCAACCAAGCAAAAAACAACTGCGCGACGTGCGCGGACTGAACTCGATTTACCACAATAACGCCATTCAGACGTGGTGGGTAAAAGAAGGCGGAAAGGCCGAGAATGTCGAAGTATCGTAAACTGAGTTTTGTCTGTGCCGTAACGGCCTCGTTCGTGGCTGCACCTGCCTATGCCGAGAAATTCGGTCTGGGCCGTACCGCACATGCCGATGAAATTGCGGCTTGGGACAAGAATGTCAGCCCAGATGGGGTGGGCCTGCCGACCGGGTCGGGATCTGTTGAAGTTGGTGAAGAGCTGTTTTCAGATTATTGCGCCATTTGTCACGGTGATTTCGCTGAAGGTGTCGACAACTGGCCGAAACTGTCTGGCGGTGCTGATACGCTCGACCACGAAGACCCGCTGAAAACGGTCGGGTCTTTTTGGCCTTATCTGTCGACCACCTGGGATTACATCAATCGGTCCATGCCATTTGGCAATGCCCAGACCCTTGAACCTGACGAAGTCTATGCGGTGGTCGCCTATATTCTCTATTCGAACGATCTGGTTGAAGAAGATTTTGTGCTGTCCAGCGATAATTTTCTGGATGTCGAAATGCCCAATCGCGACGGGTTTATTCTCGATGACAGGGCCGAAACAGAATATGCAATCTTTTCAAAACCGCCATGTATGGTGGATTGCAAGGACAGCGTTGAAATCACTATGCGGGCCGCTGTTCTGGATGTGACGCCAGAGGAAACGCGGGCGCGTCAAATTCAGGAAATGATCAAGGCAACCAATCCCAATGCCAGATATACCGACACAGAAGAACCTGTTGCGGCGGAACCGGCGGCTGAAACCGGTGAACTTGATCCGGCTCTGGTTGCAGCGGGTGAAAAAGCGTTCAAAAAATGTAAGGCCTGTCATCAGGTTGGCGAAGGGGCCAAAAATAAGACGGGCCCGGTACTGAATGGTGTCGTAAACGGTGTTGCGGGATCGTCCGAAGGCTTTCGATATTCCAAGCCAATGATGACCGCAGCGGCTGACGGTTTGATCTGGAATGACGAAGAGCTGGCGGCGTTCCTCAAAAAACCGCGAAACTATATGAAAGGCACCAAAATGTCTTTTGCCGGGTTCCGTAAAGAGGGCGACATTGTAGCGGTGATTGCCTATCTCAAATCATTCCCGTGACTTGAGGCACGCGCATGCCGCGCCGTTAGATATTTAGCGTTCTTTTAGCACGCTTGCCTCTGGGCGCGATCTCGGCAGAAACCGCAAATGCATGGATTAGGCAAACACCACGCGCGAATTAAATCGCCCCCCCTTGCAGCCGGTGTTGGGCGATACTAAGACTCAGGTAACGAATTGTCGGGTATAGTCCCGACCTAGTAACAGAGCAGGCAGCCCATTATGTTCGATCCAGTTGATACATTCACCAATAACCTTGTGCCTATGGTGGTCGAACAGACCAGTCGTGGCGAACGCGCCTATGATATTTTCTCGCGTCTTCTGAAAGAGCGGATTATTTTCATCAATGGCCCGATTCACGATGGGATGAACCACCTGGTCGTGGCTCAGCTGCTGCATCTTGAGGCTGAGAACCCAAGCAAAGAGATCAGCATCTACATCAACTCTCCCGGTGGCGTCGTTACCAGTGGATTGTCGATCTATGATACGATGCAATACATCAAACCAAAGGTGTCGACCCTTTGCATCGGTCAGGCCGCCTCAATGGGCTCTCTTTTGCTGGCCGGTGGCGAAGCGGGCATGCGATTCTCGCTCCCCAATAGCCGCATTATGGTGCATCAGCCTTCGGGTGGGTTTCAGGGTCAGGCGTCCGACATCATGATTCACGCCGAAGAGACGCAAAAACTCAAAGACCGGTTGAACGATATATATGTTAAGCATACCGGACAGACGAAAAAGGCCGTGGAAAAGGCATTGGATCGGGATAACTTTATGTCACCGGAAGATGCGAAAGAGTGGGGCCATATTGATGAAATCGTCGAAAATCGCGCAAAAGATGATGATGCCGAAGATTAATCTACTGTAGGGTGATAACACAGTTTTTAAATTCTGTGCGTCAACCTCGATTTTTGCGATTGTGGAGCCATGATCGCTAGCCTAAGCTACCATGCAAACGACAACATGGTGGCGCGCGAAGCCTGAAAGGTTGAATATGGCGACGAATTCAAGCAATGACAGCAAAAATACGCTTTATTGTAGCTTTTGCGGCAAGAGCCAGCACGAGGTCCGCAAGCTGATTGCGGGGCCGACAGTGTTCATCTGTGATGAATGCGTCGAGCTGTGCATGGACATCATCCGTGAAGAGACCAAAGCCAGCGGGCTAAAAACTGCGGATGGGGTTCCGACTCCAAAAGACATTTGCGAGGTTCTGGATGACTATGTGATTGGCCAGACGATGGCCAAACGGGTTTTGTCAGTCGCGGTTCATAACCATTACAAGCGCCTGAATCACGTGCAGAAGTCAAGCAACGATATAGAATTGGCGAAATCCAACATCCTGCTAATTGGTCCAACTGGTTGCGGGAAAACTCTTTTGGCCCAGACACTTGCGCGCATTCTGGATGTCCCTTTCACGATGGCAGATGCCACAACATTGACCGAAGCCGGTTATGTGGGTGAAGACGTCGAGAACATTATTTTGAAGCTGTTGCAGGCATCGGAATACAACGTCGAACGCGCCCAGCGGGGCATCGTTTATATCGACGAAGTCGACAAAATCACCAGAAAGTCCGAAAATCCGTCGATTACCCGCGATGTATCGGGCGAGGGCGTGCAACAGGCGTTGCTGAAATTGATGGAAGGCACCGTTGCATCGGTCCCTCCGCAAGGCGGGCGCAAACATCCGCAGCAGGAATTCCTGCAAGTTGACACCACCAACATTCTGTTTATCTGCGGCGGCGCGTTTTCTGGTCTTGAACGGATCATAGCACAGCGGGGCAAAGGCAGCGCGATGGGCTTTGGTGCCGATGTTCGTAACGACGATGAGCGAGGCGTTGGTGAGATTTTCACCGAACTTGAGCCAGAAGATTTGTTGAAGTTTGGTCTGATCCCTGAATTTGTCGGTCGTTTGCCAGTATTGGCAACACTGGAAGATCTGGATGAAGATGCGTTGATTACCATTCTGAGCAAACCAAAAAATGCCTTGGTCAAACAATATCAGCGCCTGTTCGAGCTAGAAAACAGCGAGTTGAAATTCACCGATGACGCGCTTTCTGCGATCGCCAAACGGGCAATTTCGCGCAAAACCGGGGCGCGTGGATTGCGTTCCATACTGGAAGACATTTTACTGGATACGATGTTTGAGCTTCCAGGAATGGAGAACGTGACCGAAGTTGTCGTCAACGAAGAGGCTGTTGTGTCAGACGCTCACCCGCTGATGATTTACGCTGACCCTGAAAAGGAATCGGCCACAGCAAGCTGATCAAGCGATGTCGGTCAGACATATTTCATCGGGATCTCCATTTGAGCAGCAGGTCGGCTATTCACGGGCTGTTGTCAGCGATGGTTGGGTTTTTGTTGCCGGGACGACCGGCTATGATTACGAAACCATGGTGATGCCTCAAGATGTTGGCGATCAATGCGCCAACACGTTGAAAACAATTGAAAAAGCATTGATTGAATCGGGCAGCGACCTTAATCACGTGGTCCGCGCACGCTATATCTTGCCAAATGGGGACGACTTTGAGGCCTGTTGGCCGCATCTACGCTCCGCTTTTGGCACTGCAAAACCCGCCGCAACGATGATTATCGCGGCACTTATGAACCCTGAAATGAAGATTGAAATCGAAGTTACGGCGCGACTACCACAGCGGTGAAACGCCACTGCCTTGTGCTGCCCACTAGACGTTGGCGCGCGCATCGGGCATATCTGCTTCAACACATTGCCGGAGGCATCAATGGGCATCCTGAACACATTACTTCGCGCCGTGACCTGGTGGACAGGTCCGACCTTGAACACGCAGCTTTTTACCGCCCGCAAGGGCGTCAAAGTGGGCGAGGACGAACAGGGCAACATCTATTATCACACCAAGGATGATTCCAAACGCTGGGTGATTTATAATGGCGAACCTGAAGGCAGCCGCGTCGGCCCGGATTGGCATGGCTGGTTGCATCGGACTTGGGATGAAACTCCAACAAACAAGCCGCTGGTTCACAAAAATTGGGAAAAGCCGCATCAGGACAATCTGAGTGGCACCGAAATGGCCTATGCGCCTGCGGGTTCGTTGCGTCAGGCCACTCCGGCCAAGCGTGACGATTATCAGGCCTGGACCCCCGAGTAAGAAAGCGCGCAGATGTCGCATAATCAAACCGAAGTTTTCGTGGGCGGGGCCGTTCTGGCCGTTGCAATCGCTTTCGCCGTCTATGCCGGTCAAGCGACGGGCCTATCTAGGGGGGGCGCCTCCTATTTGTTGACCGCCAATTTTCGCTCGCTCGAGGGAGTGTCGGTGGGCACTGATGTGCGACTGGCGGGGGTCAAGATCGGAGCAGTGACGAAGATGGCTTTGAACCCGGAAAGCTATCGGGCAGATGCGGTTTTCTCAGTCGCAAAAAACATCGAAATTCCCGATGACAGCGCCGTTGTGGTCTCTTCCGAGGGGCTTCTTGGCGGAAATTTTGTCGAGATCATGCCGGGCGGATCGCTGTCCTATTTTAAAGCCGGAGACGAGATCGATGACACCCAAGGGGCGGTCAGCCTGGTCTCTTTGATGTTGAAATTTGTTTCGGGCGGAAATGACGAGTGATCCGTGTATTTTGCGCCATACTTCTGTGTTTGGGCTCTGCAGCAATCGCACAAGATAGTGGGGCCGCATCCTCTGGCAGTGGCGCCGTTTTGCGTGGGCTGGACAAAGTAAATGGCCGCACCGTCGATGTCGAGGTGAACAGCGGCGGGACCGTGCCGATCTTCGGGCTTGATGTTGGTTTGGCGGATTGCCGTTATCCGGCAGAAAACCCTACAGGCGATGCCTATGCGTTCCTGACCATCCGCGAAAAGGGCGTGTCTGCACCTAAATTTGAAGGATGGATGATCGCGTCCTCACCAGCGCTGAATGCGCTGGATCACAGCCGCTATGATGTCTGGGTGTTGCGCTGTATCACGTCCTGAGCCGAAGGTAGTTGGGGCTTCGTAAAGTCGGCGCTAAGGCCGATGGCCTGCTCCAGACGTCGCCGATAGTCAGCCCGTGAGATTTCTATACCCCCTAGCGAGGCCAGGTGCTCTGTTAAAAACTGCGTGTCAAATAGGGTAAATCCAGCCTGATTAAGCCGATCCACCAGATAGGCGAGGGCAATTTTTGAGGCATCCGTGCGCCGAGAAAACATGCTTTCGCCGAAAAAGGCTGCGCCCAGTACCACGCCGTAAACACCGCCAACCAGATCGGGGCCGTCCCAGACTTCAAGTGAATGGGCGTGGCCATCCTGGTGCAATTGCAAGTAGTGGCGATGAATTTCAGCGTTGATCCAGGTTTCGCTCCGATCAGCACATCCTTCGACGACGCCGGAAAAATCAACATCCGTGGTGATTTGATAGGTCTCGTGACGCAACCGGCGTGCCAGTGAGCGCGATAAGTGAAAACCATTCAGAGGCATGATTCCGCGACGCTGGGGATCGACCCAAAATATATCATCAACCTCACGATGATCGGCCATCGGGAAAATGCCGATGGAGTAGCCGCGCAATAAAATGTCAGGAGTCAGGTTCATTGCGCCTTAATCCGAGGTCAGTGGCCGTTATCCTGTCTGTTTCAGCCTTCGGGCAGATTGCTTTCAAGCCAATGTTCCAGCCAATGTATGTTGTAGTTTCCGCTTAGCACATCTGGGTCTTGCAACAGTGCGTGAAACAACGGTGTCGTAGAGTCTACGCCTTCAATGATCAGCTCTCCCAGGGCTCGCTCTAAACGGGCCAACGCCTCGGGTCGGTCGCGACCATGCACGATCAGTTTGCCGATCAGGCTGTCGTAATGGGGTGGGATGGAATAGCCGGCATACAGTGCCGAATCCATGCGTACTCCCAGCCCACCAGGGACGTGAAACTGCGTAATTTTGCCGGGGCAGGGCGAAAAATTAGGAAGCTTTTCAGCATTCAGACGTACTTCGATGGCGTGACCGTCAATGGTCAGGTCATCCTGGGTGAACGACATCGGCAGACCGGCTGCAACGCGGATTTGTTCGCGCACCAGATCGACGTTGAAAATGGCCTCGGTCACCGGATGTTCGACCTGTAGGCGTGTGTTCATCTCGATGAAAAAGAATTCGCCGTTTTCAAACAGGAATTCAATCGTTCCGGCACCAGCATAGTTGATATTCGCCACTGCATCGGCGCAGGTTTTGCCAATATGTGCGCGTTGCTCGGGCGTTATAGTGGGACCCGGAGCCTCTTCAAATACTTTTTGGTGACGTCGCTGCAACGAACAGTCACGTTCACCCAGATGCACAGCCCCACCTTTGCCGTCACCAAATACTTGTATTTCGATATGGCGCGGTGTGGTCAGATATTTTTCAATATAGACTTCGTCATTGCCGAAATTGGATTTACCTTCGGCGCGGGCGGTCTGAAACGCTTTTTCCATGTCGGCGGCAGTTTCGGCGACTTTCATACCCTTGCCACCGCCACCTGCTGTGGCCTTGATGATAACCGGATAACCCATCTCAGCGCCGATTTTCTGCGCCTCAGCAAGCGTCGCCACGCCGCCTTCGCTACCCGGAACACAAGGCACGCCAAGTGCTTTCATGGTGTCTTTGGCGGTGATCTTGTCGCCCATGACGCGGATATGTTCGGCTGTGGGGCCAATAAAAGTCAGGTCATGATCCTGTACGATCTGCACAAACTTCGCATTTTCCGACAGAAACCCATAGCCGGGATGGATGGCCTGCGCGCCAGTGACTTCGCAAGCAGCAATAAGTGCCGGGATCGACAAGTAGCTTTGTGGGCTGGAAGGTGGGCCGATGCAGATGGATTCGTCGGCCATGCGCACGTGCATGGCGTCACTGTCAGCTGTTGAATGCACAGCCACAGTGGCAATGCCCATTTCGCGGGCCGCGCGGATGACACGCAGGGCGATTTCGCCACGGTTGGCAATCAGGATCTTGTCAAACATCTGATAACCTATTCAATAATGACCAGCGGAGAGCCGAATTCAACGGTGGACTCGTCTTCGACCAGAATGCGTTTGATAGTGCCGGATTTCGGTGCTGGAATATGGTTCATGGTTTTCATCGCTTCGATGACAAGCAGCGTGTCGCCTTCACTGATAGAAGCCCCGACGCTAATAAAACGGGGCGAATCCGGCTCTGGTTGCAAATAAACAGTCCCCACCATGGGCGAGAAAACGGCACCAGGATGGTCCGCAGGATCATCGGCAGCCGCTGCCGGGGCGACGACTGGTACTGCTGCAGCTGCCGGGGCTGCAATAGCAAGGGGGGCAGCAGGGGCCGCCGCAACCATCGGGGCCGCAACGGTACGGCTGACCCGGACGTTCAGGCTGTCATCTTCGCCGTAGTCGCGTTTGACCCGCAGGTCGGTCAGATCATTCTCGCGCAGCAGTTCGGCCAGTGCCGTGATAAATGCCACATCTGCATCGTGTTTATCGTTTTTCATTTGTGTCCTCGACGCTGTTTCGCTTTGCCCATGTCTTGTCCCATCTGTTGTTACGCGGGATTAACTTGAATTTTGTTATAGGCCAAGGCGATGGTGGTGAAAAGCACCATGTAAACCCGGTTTGTGGTGACCCGCGAGCCAGAAAGCGTGAAAAGGGCCGGTTCGAAGAAACCGGCCCTTAGCATTTTCAAACTGAAAAGTGTATCAGATCGCCAGATACTCGGCGCGCAGTTCTTCGTTTTCCAACACTTCGGCGGCGGTGCCATCAAAGACGATAACGCCAGTTTCAAGAATGACCGAACGATCAGCAAGCTTTAGCGCTCGCACCGCGTTTTGTTCAACAAGAACCGTGGTGATGCCCTGTTCCTTGATGTGAATCAGGATCTTTTCAATCTCATCCACAATCACCGGCGCCAGACCCTCATAAGGTTCATCCAGCAACAGTACTTTCAGGTCACGTGCCAATGCCCGCGCGATCGCCAACATTTGCTGCTCGCCCCCGGACAGCGTTGAGCCGTCTTGTTTGCGACGCTCGCCCAGACGCGGGAACAAATCATACAGACGCTCTAGCGACCAGCCGATAGGTGGGGCGATCTGCGCCAGTTGCAGGTTTTCCTCGACTGTCAGGCCTTGAATAATCCGGCGATCTTCAGGCACGAGGCCCAATCCCAACTGCGCTGCTTCATGGCTTGACATGTTGTGCAGCGGTTTGTGATCCAGCCAGATCTCGCCATGAGTGACCTCGGGATCGTTCATCCGTGCGATGGCGCGCAACGTCGAAGTTTTGCCGGCCCCGTTTCGGCCCAGCAGGGCCAGAATTTCACCTTCATGTAGGTTAAAGCTGATGCCCTGAACGATATAGCTTTCACCGTAGTAGGCGTGCATGTCCCAAACAGACAGAAAGGCCGGGGCCGTCTGCGCCACATTGGCATTCTTGGAAAAGTCGGTATTGGCGTTCATTGCGGGTGCTCCTTAGACCGACTCACCCAGATACGCTTCGCGTACCTTCGGGTGAATTTTGATATTTTCCGGCGTGTCTTCCACCAGCGGCGTCCCCTGAGCCAGAACAGTGATACGTTCGGCCAGCGAGAACACCACATGCATGTCATGTTCAATGATAGCGATGGTGATGTCGCGCTCGTCCTTGATCCGCTTTAGCAGATCAATGGTGTTGTTGGTATCCGCCCGCGCCATACCAGCAGTGGGTTCGTCCAGCAGCAACAGCCGTGGTTCCTGACTAAGGCACATGCCAATTTCCAACCGCCGTTTATCACCACGCGACAAGGCCGCCGAGTGCATGTGAAGTTTGTCGGCCATATTCATCTCTTCAAGTACCTGTTCGGCTTGTTCGATTATCTCGGCTTCGTTGGCTACTGTCTCTAGTGCGTGCATCCGAAAAGAACCATCACGTTTGGCAAAGATCGGGATCAGCATGTTTTCAATCACTGTCAGGTCACCAAATATTTCAGGAGTCTGAAACACGCGGCTGATGCCCATCTGGTTGATTTCAAAGGGGTGCCGTCCGAGAACCGATTGGCCATCAAACATGACCGAACCGGTATCCGGGATCAGTTTACCCACAAAACAGTTGAGCAATGTGGACTTACCCGCTCCGTTCGGGCCAATGATCGCATGAACAGTGTTTTCAACCACCGACAGGTTCACGTTGGACAGAGCCTTGAGGCCACCGAAATTCTTGCTCACATTCTTGACTTCAAGAATACTCATTTCTGTGTCTCCTTATTCGGCAGGTTCGGTTGAACCGGACGTTTTGTCTTTTTTGTCAGATCCGCGGCGGGTCACAAATGCTGCCAGTTTCTGACCACCTTCGACCAGGCCACCAGGCAGAAAAATCACCACTAGCATGAACAGTAAACCCAAGGTCAGATGCCAGCCCGCGCCGACAAAATGTTCCAGGATCCAAACCACCGCATTTTCAAGTCCCTCTGGCAGAAAGCCGAACCAGCTATGCAAGGTGGCATCGTTGATCTTTGAGAAAATGTTTTCAAAGTACTTAATGAAGCCAGCTCCCAGTATTGGCCCGATAAGCGTGCCGACACCACCCAGGATGGTCATCAGAACGACCTCACCTGAGGCAGTCCACTGCATTCGCTCGGCCCCGGCAAGAGGATCCATCGAGGCAAGAAGCCCACCGGCCAGACCCGCATACATACCCGAAATAACAAAGGCTGCGAGCGTATAGGGGCGGGTTGACAGGCCAGTATAGTTCATCCGCTGCTGATTGCTTTTTACCGCGCGTAGCATCAGGCCAAAAGGCGAGCGGTAAATGCGGATCGACAGGTAAAAGGCAATCAGCATCAGGATCGCGCAAAAGTAATAGCCATTGTTAAAGTCAAATGACCAGGCACCGACGTCCAGCGTATAGGTATCGCGCATCACGATACCAAACAGATTGGGGACATTCGGGCTGCCGACGCTTTGCAGGTATTGCGGATCGTCAGTATAGACCTGCAAACCTGTTTCGCCATTTGTGATTGGTGTCAGCACCGAATAGGCCAACGCAAAAGACATTTGCGCAAAAGCCAGCGTCAGGATCGAGAAATAGATGCCCGACCGACGTAACGAGATGAACCCGATCAACAACGCGAACAATCCTGCAACGATCACCGACAATATGATGCCGGGAACAATGTTGTAGCTGAGCAGTTTGAACATCCAAACGGTTGAATAGCTGCCCACACCCAGAAAGGCGGCATGACCAAAGCTAAGATAACCAGTCAAGCCAAACAGTATGTTAAACCCAATGGCGAAAATCCCGTAGATAGCGAAACGCTGCATCAGGTCAGGATACCCGGCATTGAATTGCGCCATCGCTGACTCTGTAGGAAACGGATTCAGAAGGAATGGGGCACAAAGAGCCAACAACACGACGAATATGAGCAGACGAGTGTCTTTTCTATCTAGTCCAAGCATCGCTTATTCCTCCATCACACCTTTGCGACCCATCAAGCCCCTTGGGCGGGTCAGCAGGATTACTATTGCAACCAGATAAATGATGATCTGATCGATCGATGGAAGAAACAGCCAGTTCTCAAAGAAATTTTTGATCGGTGAGAACGAGGCGAAGCTTTCTAAAATGCCAAGCAAGAACCCGGCCAGAACAGCACCAGGCAATGACCCCATGCCGCCGACAACCACAACAACGAAACTGAGAACCAAAAAGTCCATTCCCATGTGGTAATTGGGTGAGTTTATGGGCGTGTACATAACACCAGCAAGGCCCGCGACTGCTGCGGCAATACCAAACATAATGGTGAATCGACGGTCGATATTGATACCCAGCAGACCAACGGTCTCGCGATCAGCCATGCCAGCGCGCACGACCATGCCGAAGGTTGTGAACCGAAGGAACGAGAACACACCCGCGATGATGACAGCAGAAAAAGCAAAATAGACCAGTCGCCAATATGGATATATGATTGTATTTGGATCAAATCCTATCAACGCACCAAAATCAAAGCTGCCTTTAAAGGCATCCGGGGCTGGGGTCGGGATCGGGTTGGCGCCGTAATAGTGTTTAACAAGCTCTTGCAGAACGATCGCCAGACCAAAGGTCACAAGGATCTGATCCGCGTGTTCACGTTTGTAAAAATGCTTGATCAGACCACGTTCCATGATGAAACCAACGGCCAGCATGATCGGAATGGCGAAGATGATTGCCAGCGGAACCGACCAGTCAATAATCGCGGCGCCTACCTCTGGGCCAAACCAGGCTTCAACGTAAGGTGTCTCTACCTTCAACGGCTTACCCAGAAAATCTTTTTGAGTTTCATCGACAGTCACAAAGCTCAGCGACAATAAACGTTGCACCGTGACTGCACAAAAAGCACCGATCATGAACAATGCGCCATGCGCAAAATTAACGACACCTAGCGTGCCAAATATCAATGTCAGACCTAGTGCGATCAGCGCATAAGCTGAGCCTTTGTCTAGGCCATTCAGAACCTGCAGAATTAATGCGTCCATCGTCCCCAACCTGGATGGAAGACACAACACGCAATTGGGCGCGAGTGTCCTGTTAATTGAAAATGGGGCGGAGGTTTCCCCGCCCCACGGGTTTTTTGCAGGCGAACTGCCTGATAGTCGAGCTTAGGCGCCTGGGTTACATTTGCCCAAGTTACCGCCGGCGAACATTGGATGCTCGGGATCATACTCAACCTGTGCACGTGGGGTGATCTCAACGATCTCCAGAGTGTCATAGGCGTTGGTCGGGTTTTCTGCGCCCTTCACAACCAGAACGTCCTTAAAGCACTGGTGATCCGCACCGCGGTACCAGGTCGGGCCGTTGCCCAGGCCGTCGAATTCGAAGTCTTCCAAGGCTTCGCCTACGCCACATGGGTTGAACGTGCCAGCACGTTCACACGCGTCTGCATAAAGCAGGGTTTGCGCATAGCATGTCTGAGCCGAGTTCGACGGTGGTTTGCCGTACTTCTCGCCAAAGGATTTCACGAATGCTGCAGTACCTGCGTTCTGAAGCTGCCAGTTCCAGTTCATGGAACCGAACACGCCTTTGATGTTCTCGCCCGCACCAGCGGCCATCAACTCAGAGTAGAGCGGAACGACGATCTTAAAGTCTTTGCCGTTCACAAGTTTGTCGAGCAGACCGAACTGAATTGCGTTCGTCAGCGAGTTCACCATGTTGCCACCGTAGTGGTTCAGAACCAACACGTCAGCGCCTGAGTTCAGAACCGGAGTGATGTAGGACGAGAAGTCAGTCGACGCCAGCGGTGTCAGGACATTGTTCACGGTTTCCCAGCCGATGGCTTCGGTCGCGGCTGCGATCGATTCCTGCTGAGTCCAACCCCAAGTGTAGTCTGCGGTCAGGTGATAGGCACGACGATCCGAGCCGTATTCTTTTTCCAGCACAGGTGCCAAGGCAGCACCTGACATGTACCCGTTAAAGAAGTGACGGAAACCGTTGGCCTTTTTGTCTTTGCCGGTGGTGTCGTTCGAGTGGGTCAGACCCGCCATGAAGATAACACCAGCGTCCTGGCAGAGACCCTGAACAGCGATGGCAACGCCCGAGGACGATCCGCCGTTGATCATGATCGCGCCATCTTTTTCGATCATCGATTTGGCCGATGCACGTGCAGCGTCAGATTTGGTCTGGGTATCGCCGGTGACAAATTCCACCTGCTTGCCCAAGATGCCGTTGCCCTTCAACGCTTTCGAAGTGAAAGTGTTAAGGCAGCCGCCATCGCCGACGCCATTCAAGTGATCGACTGCGAGTTGCTGGGCCAGCAATTCGTCGTTGCCTTCGTCGGCATATGGACCGGTCTGCGGCACGTTAAAGCCCAACGTGACAGTACCGCCCGTTGGTTCATTGGTGTATGCGGCTGCCGAAGAAGCCGTAAAAATTGTCGGCAGAGCAAGGCCGGCACCGGCAACCGAGCCGGTTTTCAGCACGCTGCGACGTGTGACATCTAATTTGGACATGAATATCCTCCCATTGCGTGAAACATGCCCCGCGACTCCTCAACCGCGTGACACAGGCACTATTGTGCAAATACAGTATCACCTGCTTTCGGAAAATTTCGCAATAACCCCCTTGAAAAACACGATAATTCTGTAAACAAATACACATAGCTTAATGCGTTTTTGTAAATTAACTTATGTTGCATCGCAGAATGTGTTAAAAAACAACGCAAAAGGGAACTTCAGATCATGTCCCGGGACACATTGACAGGCAGTCGCATTCGCGAAAGGCGCTTGATTGCAGGGCTTCGTCAGGCGAATCTGGCGCGGCAAGTAGGCATTTCGGCATCCTACCTCAATTTGATCGAACACAACCGGAGAAGAATCGGCGGTAAGCTTCTGGTTGATATTGCGCAGGTTTTAGGGGTCGAACCTTCAATGCTCAGCGAAGGAGCCGAGGCCGCGTTGATTGCCAGCCTGCGCGAAGCCGCGGCGGACATGGGGACTGTGGTCGCCGATACCGACAAGGCGGACGAATTTGCTGGCCGCTTTCCTGGCTGGGCCGAGGTGCTGGCGACGGGGCATCGTCGTATTGCATCGCTTGAACGGACGATTGAAATCTTGTCTGATCGACTGACCCATGACCCGCATCTGGCCGCGTCCTTACATGAGGTGTTGTCGACGGCGACGGCAATCCGAGCAACGGCGTCTATTCTGGCCGAGCCGGGCGAGATCGACCCGCAATGGCGCAACCGGTTTCACCGCAACCTGAACGAAGACAGCCTGCGATTAGCCGAAAGCAGCAAGTCTTTGGTCAATTATTTGGATGAGTCTGATACCGGCCACGACCGACGCGGATCGCCACAAGAAGAGGTCGAGGCCTATGTAAGTAGCTTTGATCACCATTTTGAAGCGTTGGAGGACGGTTCGTCTGATCCGGACACCTTGATAAATGAGGCCAAGTCGCTGACGTCAACCGCAGCAAGACAGATTGCGCGCGAAATACTGAAGCAATATGTCAGGGATGTGCAGGCAATGCCGCTTGGCCAATTTCAAGCCGCATTGAAATTCACCGGGCTTGAGCCGCTGGCGCTTGCGCAGGAATTCAACACCGATTTGGCTTCGATTTTCCGGCGATTGGCGACTCTTCCGCAAGGTATTTTGCCCACCGAAGTGGGTTTGGTGGTGTGTGACGCATCCGGCAGCATTCTGTTTCGCAAATCCGTTACCGGTTTTGCATTGCCGCGCTTTGGTGCATCCTGCCCACACTGGCCTTTGTTCACAGCACTTAGTCGGCCAATGGTTCCGATCCGGCGACGGGTATCGCAACTTGGGCGCACGACAGCGGCGTTTGATTGTCTGGCCATCGCCTGGCCCGTCAATTTGGGAGGATTTGGGATTGATCCGCTTTATCACTCGATCATGCTGATCTTACCTGAACCCGGAGAGGTCGAGCCATCAAATGAGATACAGCCTGTTGGCAGTAATTGCCGGGTTTGCCCAAGCCAAAAATGCGATGCTCGGCGCGTTCCCTCGATTTTGAGCGAAGGGTTTTGACAGATTAGCAATTGCAAGGCTAGGCTGGCCGAACAACGGGAGTGACGCAAAGCTTGCGCGTGTCGACCGTGAATGGGGGGGAATACAATGGGCAGGCATGTGCTGCTGGTTGAGGATGAGCCGAACATAACCGAGGCCATTCGGTTTCTTTTGTCTCGCGATGGATGGACTGTTAATACCCATGCAAGTGGTACAGATGCGGTTGAGGTTATTCGCGTCGCGCGCCCTGATCTGGTTATTCTGGACGTGATGTTGCCGGGTAAAAGCGGCATGGATATATTGCGTGATCTGAGAGACCTGGATGAATTGAATGATATGCCGGTACTGATGCTGACAGCGCGCGGCCAGATGCGCGACCGGGACATGGCGGAAAAGGCAGGGGCCAGCCGGTTCATGACCAAACCGTTCTCAAACACCGAAGTGCTAAACGCAGTGCGTGATTTGCACGCACAAGCGTCGCAATCATGATTTCTGCGCGATGAACGATGATCGATCATCTCCTTCAGTGTTTCTTGAACACCAAAGTTATCGTCGTAATCGGCTAGCCGACGCGGCGCGTTTGTTGCCCGTGATCGGGGCGGCCGTTTTAGCTGTACCATTGCTTTGGCCAAGTGCCGATTCCGCACAGGTGGTTGCAGGTGAAGTTGAGGCCGTGCCGATGTCTACGGCGATCCTGTATATTTTCGGCGCATGGGCGGGACTGATAGGGCTTAGCGTAGTGTTTGGCATGGCCGCGCGACGTTGGGGGCAACCGGACGGTCCGCAAAGGCCGGGGCAGGGCTGAATGGCATCGTTAAACATGCTGATTTTTGTCTGTATCAGTTATGTCGTGCTGCTGTTTATCGTCGCCTTCATGGCCGACCGTCTGGCAGCAAAGGGGCGCACCACCTGGTTGCGCTCACCTATTGTCTATACTTTGTCACTGTCGATCTATTGCACCGCCTGGACGTTTTACGGTGCGGTTGGCTATGCGGCGCGCTCTGGTTTGGAGTTCGTCACCATCTATTTAGGGCCAACGCTGGTTATGATCGGTTGGTGGTGGGGCTTGCGTAAATTGGTGCGGATCGGCCGTAGCCAGCGCATCACCTCAATCGCTGATCTGGTGTCTTCACGCTATGGTAAATCCAACCTGTTGGCGATCTGTGTGACTATACTGGCAGTGATCGGCGTTACGCCATATATCGCGCTGCAATTGCAGTCGATCACCCTGTCGTTTTCGATATTTTCCGAGGCCGACCCATCGGGCGCCACCTACAGCGAGACGGCAACAGTGTTCTGGGTCGCCGCCGGTCTGGCCGTGTTTGCGGTGCTGTTTGGCACTCGGAATCTGGATGCAAACGAGCGTCACCACGGCGTTGTCACCGCTATTGCGCTTGAAGCCGTAGTCAAGCTGTTTGCTTTGCTTGCCGTGGGCGTATTCGTGGTATGGGGGTTGTCTGGTGGTATCGCAGAAACCATGGCGCGGATTGATGCCTCTGAAATTGGTCAGTGGCAGATGAAAAGCGGACGCTGGACCGCGATTACCTTTCTAGCAGCAGCAGCGTTCATATGTCTGCCGCGTATGTTTCAGGTGATGGTCGTTGAAAACGATGATGAGCGGCATTTGCGCACCGCTGCCTGGGCCTTTCCGCTTTATTTGTTGATGATGAGCCTGTTTGTGGTGCCCATCGCGGTTGTTGGGCTGGATCTTTTGCCTGCCGGGTCAAATCCGGATTTGTTCGTGTTGACTGTTCCACTTAGTCAGGGGCGGGATGGGCTGGCGATGCTGGCGTTTCTGGGCGGGTTTTCATCCGCCACATCGATGGTGATTGTGGCAGCGATGGCGCTGTCGACGATGGTGTCCAACCATATCGTAATGCCGATCTGGCTATCTTATCGTGGAGATGGTGGTGCGTCCGTGTCGGGGGATGTCCGCAGTGTCGTTCTGTTGTCACGCCGCGTCTCGATCGCAGTGATCATGGGCCTTGGCTACTCTTATTTCCGGCTTTCTGGGGGTGGCACGGCACTGGCCTCAATCGGTTTGATCTCCTTCACCGGAATTGCGCAGATATTGCCTGCATTGCTGGGTGGCATCTTTTGGCGCGGAGCAACCAAGGCGGGGGCTTTGGCAGGGCTAAGCGTTGGATTTGGGCTGTGGGTATATACGTTGCTGCTGCCGGGACTGGGTGTTGGTCTGGTTTCCGAAGCCGTGTTTCAGCAGGGACCATTTGGGCTAAGTTGGTTACGGCCACAGGCATTGTTTGGAATTACCGGGCTGGATCCGCTGGTGCATTCGGTGATGTGGAGCATGCTGCTAAATGCCGCTGCTTTCACGCTGGTGTCGTTATTTAGCTTTCCCAGCCCGATTGAACGATTGCAGGGCGCGCAATTTGTCAACGTTTTTGATCATTCAAGCGGGCCGCGTGGTTGGTCCGGTTCCGTCGCGCAGGTCGAAGACTTGATGATTATGTCCCAGCGTATTCTGGGCGCAGCCGAAGCGCAGGCGCTGTTTCGGCGGCAGGTTATATTGCAGGGAGGGCGTGGCCATTTGCCGGACCCGACGCCGACATTCCTGCAAACGCTGGAGCGCGAGCTATCAGGATCGGTTGGGGCGGCCACTGCTCATGCTATGGTCGGCCAAATTGTTGGTGGTTCCTCTGTGTCGGTGCAGGATCTGATGGCGGTGGCTGACGAAAGCGCGCAGTTACTGGAATATTCCAGCCAGCTTGAGGCTAAATCGACCGAACTTGCCCGCACCGCCCGGCAATTGCGCGAAGCCAATGAAAAACTAACCCAAATCAGCCTGCAAAAGGACGCGTTCCTTAGTCAGGTTAGCCATGAATTGCGTACACCAATGACCTCGATTCGGGCATTTTCTGAGATTTTACGCGATACCAGCGGTTTGGCCGAGGATGAACACAGCCGTTACGCGACTATCATACTGGACGAGGCGATGCGTTTGACCCGGTTGCTGGATGATCTTCTGGACCTAAGCGTTCTGGAAAGCGGGCAGGTGACTCTGAACATGCGCGAAGGCGTATTGATGGATGTGCTGGATCAAGCTGTTTCAACGGTATTGGCCGGGGCGGATTCTCCATTGCGGGTGAAACGCCGTCGCGTTGGCGAGAACGTCGTGCTTAAATCCGATCTGGATCGGCTGGCGCAGGTGTTTATCAACTTGATTGCCAATGCGCAGAAATATTGCGACGCCGAGCGCCCTGAATTAACTATCTCGGCGCATCACATCGGTGGGCAACTGGTGGTGGACCTGATCGACAATGGCAGCGGCATTCCGACAGATGTGCAGGCAATGGTGTTTGAAAAATTTGCCCGCGTGAACGCCGAGAAAGCCGGCGGAGCAGGGCTTGGGCTGGCTATTTGTCGTGAAATTATGCACCGGCTGGGTGGAGATGTGACCTATCTTAGTGGCCAGTCTGGTGGCGCGTTTCGGGTGACAATGCCGTTAAGTTTGCCCAAATTAGCCGAACTTGCCGCGCAATAAACCCGTGACTTGTAAAGCAAATTGTAACCAACTCTGCGCTAGACCGGGACCATAGCGGTCTTTGGGCGTAAGGTAGGGATATGACGACCAAACAAAGCGGATCAGCCGTCCAACGCAAGTTGGCGGCCGCCAGCAGTGGCACCAAAACTGGTGAACGCACGGCTTTGCGGGCGTTGCGGCTGGGATTCGCGCGCGCAGCGGCCACGGTTTGTGAATTGCCATTGGCGGTCATTGGCGCAACGCAGCGGCGCGCTAACTCGGATGACGTGGCCGACTATATCCGCGATGACTGGTTGTTACTGCTGCTGGATGGGGCTGAGGGACAGATTGGTGCGATATTGTTCAGCCCGGACAGCATTGCCGCCCTGATTCAACATCAAACCATGGGGGCGGTTTCTGGCGGCTCGTCTGATGACAGGGCTTTCACAGAAACCGACGCTGCCATGGTGGCGCCACTGGTCGATGTAATGTTGCAAAAGGCCAGCGATCTGGTGCAGGTGGCGGCGGACGCGCGGTGCTTGACCAGCTACAGTTTTGGTGCCCGATCCGAGGACGCGCGCTCGCTGGCGCTGACGCTTGAGGCGGATCATTACCGGGTGTTCGAGCTTTCGTTGGATTTTACTGGTGGGATCGCACAAGGCACGGCCTGTTTGATTTTGCCGGAACCGCCAGAACCAGAAAAGACCAAATCCAGCACAAAAAGCGGTCCGCGCATGGCGAAGGCCCTTGGCGGCGCTACGGCAGAAATGACCGCGGTAATCTGTCGGTTACGGGTGCCTTTGGCTGAACTGTCTGCAATGGCACCGGGCGATGTGATGCCGCTGACTATGGGGCGATTCGACAAAACGGAATTGCTGGCCATTTCAGGGCAGCGCGTCACAAGCGGGCAATTGGGGCAGGCCGGTGGGTTCCGGGCAGTTCGGCTGTCCGGATTTGTGCAGCAACTGACAGAAAAAACTGAAGAATTTGACGCGTCCCTTGGCCTGCCAACCTCTCAGATGGATACTGCGCCGAATTCAATGATTCTTGACGGGACAGTTCTATCCGAGGTCGAGCCGGAGGCTAAGGCTAAGGTTAAGGCGGTGCCAACGTTGATGGACGATGACGACGAAACGTTGTTTACCGGGTTAAGCGAACAAGAGGCTGTGCGTGAAATATCAGAGCTTGCCGGGTTACCTCTCACGAATACTGAGGTCGATCCGAAAGAAGAAGTCGCTTCTTCGTAGACAGTTGGCATCCGCCAATCCGGTGTTCTGCGAAACCTTATTCGTCGCCTGACAATTCTTCCAGCCGTGGACGCAGCCCACTCAGGTCATATCCGGCATTGGAAGTTTTCGCCAAAATGTCGTCAGTCGACATCGTTTCTGTCTGACCCAACGCCCAGATTACCGAACATCGTGTGCCTGAGGCGCAATAGGCCAGAACTGGGCCTGTCGAGGCTTTGATTATCTGGCGCTGCCGTGCAATGTTTTCGGCTGTCATGGTCTGATGCGTCAGTTCAAGAACCTGAAACTCAAGCCCAGCCGCAAGTGTTGCAGAACGGATCGCATCTGACTGATGGCTGGGCGGCACCTCGGTGTTAGGGCGGTTGCAGATCACCGTGGTGAAGCCTGATTTTGCGGCGGCAACAAGGTCTTCGGCATCAATCTGAGGCGAAACGAAGTAGCGGGGCGTTATCTGACGAGGTTCCATAGCCGTGTCCTTTACGCCGTCGCCGCCAGCCTGTCCAGTCGCACATCGATAAATCGGGCTGCGCCCATTCCTGCCAGCATAGCCGCCAGAAAGACCAATCCACCCACGCCTCCATAACTAAGCGAGGCAATTGCCGGACCCGGGCACAAACCTGCCAGCCCCCAGCCCATGCCAAACATGACAGAGCCAATAACAAGCCGATGACCAACTACAGGGGCCGTCGGCGCAGGAAAATCGCCCCCTACCAAAGGTTTACGCCCATGGGTGAGCCGCCAGGCAAAGAACATTGGAATGATCGCTCCTCCCATGACAAAGGCCAGCGTTGGGTCCCAGGCTCCAAAAACGTCCAGCCAGCCCTGCACCTTTGTGGTGTCGTTCATACCGGAAACGAACAGGCCAGCGCCAAACAGGCTGCCTGCAACCAAAGACATCAGAATACGCATTAGATCAGCCCCAGGACTTGGCGGAACAACACCAGTGTGATGCCACCCGCAAGAATGTAAAATACCGTCGCCACGATCCCGCGCAAAGACAGGCGTGAAATTCCGCAGACCCCGTGCCCGGAGGTGCAGCCATTGGCGATGCGTGTGCCAACGCCAACCAACAGACCGGCAGCGATGACTACACCCCAGTTGCTGGTCAGGTGGGTGCTGACCGTGCCTTTGCCATATAGCGGCATCAGCAGGATCGGCATGATCACGACACCTGCGAGAAACACCAGCCGCTCGATTGCAGTGCTGCGACCGCTGCCGTCAACCAATCCGCCGATAATGCCGCTGGCGCCCATAATCTTGCCGTTGCCCAGCAAATACACAGCCCCGCCAAGCCCGATAAGGCCGCCACCGACAAGGCCCCAGACCCAATCTTGTTCCATTCCAGTTATATCCTTTGTGTTCGCGCGTTATTTGAATGTCAGAGTTTGTTGACGGGAACTTTGAGAAACACGTCGCCCTGATCATCGGGTTCCGGCATTTGTCCGGCTCGCATGTTGATCTGAAGCGATGGCAAAATCAAACGCGGTACGCTCAATGTCGCATCTCGCGCATCGCGCATCGTGGTGAATTCATCCATGCTGCGGCCTTCGCCTATGTGAATATTCAGCGCCTTCTGCTCGCCCACAGTGGTTTCCCAGGCAAACTCATCACGGCCCGGAGCCTTATAGTCATGACCAACAAAAATTCGGGTTTCATCAGGAAGCGCCAGAATCTTCTGGATTGAATGGTAAAGTGCCTCGGACGATCCACCGGGAAAATCGCAGCGCGCGGTACCAAAATCGGGCATGAAAAGTGTATCCCCGACAAAGGCCGCATCCCCAACCACATAGGTCAGACAGGCTGGGGTATGGCCGGGCGTGTGCATCACGTCGCCGCGCAATTGACCAACGTGAAAGCTGTCACCTTCGTCAAACAAGGCGTCAAACTGGCTGCCGTCGCGCTGAAACTCCGTGCCCTCATTGAACACTTTTCCAAAGGTATCCTGCACCACGGTGATCTCTTTGCCGATGCCGATTTTCCCACCCAGTTTCTCTTGCAAATATGGGGCGGCTGACAAGTGGTCGGCATGGACATGGCTTTCAAGTATCCACTCGACTTTCAGGTCGTTGTCGCGCACGTATTCTACCAGAATGTCGGCTGTTGTCGTGTCTGTGCGACCAGCATCCTGGTCATAATCCAGCACACTATCGATGATGGCACAGGCGCGCGCCGCAGGATCCTGCACAATATAGGACACAGTGTTTGTGTTGGGGTCGAAAAACGCTTTGACGAAGGGGGTCATGGGGCTCTCCTGTTGCTCGCTGATAATACATATGGCATTTACTGCATATGTTGCAAGCCACAGAGTATCCAAAAAGTAGTTTTATGTCATCGGTGGACGGTTCAGCCCAGCATGATACCAATGACCACAAGCATCAGGCCAATCACGGACAGAAAAAGCGCACCCATGTTAAGCGGTAAAACCGATTGCACCACGGCGCGCAATTCGTCTTCGCTTAGCTCTGCACGGCGCGCACGGGACACCCGGATGATGCACCAGACCAGCCCGGCCAACCCCATCACCGACACAGCGGCCCCGATCCAGATCATGATATCAAACATAGTGCACCCAATTGATTTAAGGATTAGGTGCGCCTAACTGAACAATACGCGCGGCGCAAGTTATAGGCCCTCTAAATTCACGTCTTGCGGCCTGATCGGTGCCGCGCTAATTGACGTGTTCATTTCTTAACTGCTAGCCCAACGGAGCCTTTACATGAGCGATACCCAGACCGACGCCACCTACCGCGTGACTGCAAATGAACTGCGCTCTTTTGTTGAGCGGATCGAGCGGCTGGAGTCCGAGAAAAAGGACATCGCAGAGCAGCAAAAAGAAGTGTTGTCCGAGGCCAAGGGCCGTGGTTA
>PIVL01000306.1 GCA_003354145.1 Paracoccaceae bacterium | reverse complement strand
TGGGAGTAGGGCGCTTTCTCGTGCCGCCCGGTGCTGGCGTTGGATCAGCGATCGGTTTCTTGCGTGCTCCGTTCAGTTTCGAGGCCAATCGCAGCATTTACATGCGCCTGTCGGATTTTGACAGCGACACGGTGCGTCACCTGATGGATGAATTGCAGACCGAAGCGACGCAATTTGTGCGATCCTGTGATGCGCAGGCGGACATTGTGCCCGAGTTCAAAGTTTATATGCGCTATACCGGGCAAGGCTGGGAAATCCCGGTTGTCCTAAGCGAAGAACAGGCCAAAGCACCGGATGCAGACACTTTTCATCGTCTGTTTGAGGCCGATTATCAGGCGTTGTTTGGTCGAGTGGTGACCGGAATGGACGTTGAAATTACCGTTTGGGCAGTAAACGCGACGACTTTGGTACCGCCCGCTCACAGGATCGAGCTGGCCGCAGCGGGAAAATCCGTCACCAGCGATGAAACCAGACCGGTGTTCGATGCGGCATTGGGCAAACCAGTATCATCCAGCATCACCTATCGCAGTACGCTGGTTACAGGCGATACGGTTCAAGGTCCCGCCGTAATTCCCGAGGACGAAACCACCATCATTCTGCCAAGCAGCTGCCGTGCAATCCGGCAATCAGATGGTTGCATCGACATCCAGATTACGAGGGCACGCGCATGACACCATCAACTGTTTCATATCAGGTTATGTGGAACCGCCTGATTTCCGTCGTCGAAGAGCAGGCGCAGGCATTGGTGCGCACGGCGTTTTCCACATCCGTGCGCGAGGCGGGGGATCTGTCCGCCGGGGTTTATGATGTTGAGGGCCGCATGCTGGCGCAGGCCGTGACTGGAACACCGGGACACGTCAACGCGATGGCGGATTCGGTGCCTCATTTCATCCGTCGCATCGGGCGCGAAAACATTGCTGATGGCGACGTCTACATCACAAACGATCCGTGGGAGGGCACCGGCCATTTGCACGATATCACTGTTGTCACCCCGTCTTTTTACAAAGGAGCGTTGGTTGGGTTCTTTGCCTGCACTGCGCATATCGTTGACATTGGTGGCCGCGGGTTTGGCGCGGACGCTGCTTCTGTTTATGAAGAAGGCCTTTACATCCCGATTATGAAACTTGTCGATCAGGGCAAGGTTGACGACACGCTGATCCGCATCATACGCGGCAATGTGCGCGAGCCTGATCAGCTTGTTGGGGATGTCTATGCTTTGGCGACATGTAATGAGATCGGACACCGTCGGCTGGAAGATATGATGGTCGAGTTTGATTTGCCCGATCTACAGGGAATCTCGTCGTTTATTCTGGAAAATTCTCGTCGGGCAACACTGGAATGCATCGCTGCACTCCCACGCGCCAAAGCGTCGGGTGAAATGATAATCGATGGATATGACCGGCCAATCACGCTCAAGGTGCATCTGGAAGTTCAGACAGATCGAATCTTGTGCGATTTTGCTGGCACGTCTTCGCCTGACAAAAAGGGTATCAACGTGCCGCTGGTTTATACCAAGGCCTATGCCTGTTACGCCTTGAAATGCGCCATCGCACCAGAGATTCCAAACAACGCGGCCTCGTTGGCACCGTTTGAGATCACCGCACCTGAGAACACGATTGTGAACGCGTTGCATCCTGCTCCCGTGGCGTTACGCCATGTGATTGGGCATATGATCCCGGACACGGTGTTTGATGCTTTGGACAAAATCCTACCGAACACGGTACCCGCCGAGGGTGCAGGATGTTTGTGCAATTTTCAGGTTTCCTTGCGGCCTCGTACCGACCAAATTGCCCCCGAAGGCACGGTTCGCGCCGAAGTTTTGACCTTTAATTCAGGCGGCTCCGGGGCGCGGCCAACATTGGATGGGATGAATGCAACAGCGTTTCCATCAGGCGTGATGACCATGCCGATCGAGGCAACAGAACACACCGGCCCGGTCATCATCTGGCGTAAGGAACTGCGCCCGGATTCTGGTGGTGCAGGGAAATTCCGTGGTGGTTTGGGCCAATATATGGAAGTCGGCGCGGTCCAAGGCCATGAATTCGACTTTCAGGCGATGTTTGACCGGGTCGATCATCCGGCACGGGGACGGATGGGCGGGCAAAATGGCGCGCCCACTCAGATCGCGCGCAGTGATGGCGCAGCGATGAAAGGCAAAGGCAAGCAATTTGTACCTCACGGAGAGCGGGTGATGTTGGCGTTTCCCGGTGGTGCGGGTTACGGCGATCCGGCTGACCGAGATCACGCCGATGTTCGCCGCGATCTCGCGCTTGGCTATATTTCGGCCGAAGTGGCCAAGTCTGTTTATGGCTTAAGCGATGTCGAAGTGACCGAAGTTGAAAACGCCGTGAAACGCGGCGAGGCTGTTTGATGGACAGCACACCGACACATGGCGCGTATGATGTGGTCATTGTCGGTGGTGCGATACTGGGATCATCGACGGCGTGGTATTTGATGAACAACCCCGACTTTCAGGGTCGGGTGTTGGTTGTTGAACGTGATCCAAGCTATGAGATGTGTTCGACCGCGCATACCAATAGCTGTATTCGTCAGCAATTCTCTAATGAAATCAATATTAAATGCTCACAATACGCAGCTGAATTCATTAAAAATATCCGTGACATCATGGGCGATGAGCGCGTGCCAGAGCTGGATATTCAGAGTTATGGCTATTTGTATCTCGCGGATACCGAAGCATTTGCAGACGTTTTGCGGGCTAACCAACAGACCCAGCAGAATGCGGGTGCAGGGACCCAGCTGCGCAGTCCCGAGCAAATCGCGCAGGGCTATCCGTTCTATAATCTTGATGACATTATACTAGGTAGCCACAATCTGATTGACGAAGGCTATTGGGATGGCGGCACCGTGTTTGACTGGTTCCGCCGTTTGGCACGCGAACGCGGCGCGGAATACGTGGCAAACGAAGTGGTTGGTATGACCCGAAACGCTGCTGGCACGCGTATTGAAAACGTGACGCTTAAATCAGGCGAAGTAATATCCTGCGGTCATGTAGTGAACGCTTCGGGCCCGCGCGCTTTGCGCACCGCCCAGATGGCGGGGCTTGAAATTCCGGTAGAGCCACGCAAACGCTATAGTTACATTTTTTCCGCAGAAACGCCCTTGGATCAGGTATTGCCTCTGACGATTGACCCCTCTGGAGTGCATATGCGCCAGGACGGACCAAAAACCTATCTTTCAGGATGCCCAGCGGATATCGATCCGGCTGTTGATTATGATGATTTCACTATGGATCATGCGATCTGGGAGGACAAAGTCTGGCCCGCGATTGCCAATCGCATCCCTCAGTTCGAAGCGATCCGACAGGTGACATCGTGGGTTGGGCATTATGCCTATAACACGCTGGATCAAAATGCGATTGTCGGACCGCATGACGAAGTAGAGAATTTCATGTTCCTGAACGGGTTTTCGGGACATGGGCTGCAACAGTCTCCGGCAATGGGCCGTGGGATGAGCGAATTGCTGACTTATGGCACCTACCAATCTCTGGATCTTGGGGCGTTCAGATATAGTCGGATCGTAAGGAATGAGCCGCTTTTGGAGCGGGCTGTAATATAGAAAGACCAATAAAATGCTAGGGAAGAAAATGAAGAAAATCGTTCTGACAGGGGCCGCCGGGCGGCTTGGTGGATATCTGCGTGGGCCATTGTCAAAACTGGCGGATACGCTGGTTTGCACCGACATTGCCGATGGAATTGACGATTTGGCAGGCAACGAGACCTACGTTCAGGCTGATCTGGCTGACAAGGCCGCGATCCATGCGATTATCGAAGGTGCCGATATGGTGCTGCATTTTGGTGCGCTGGTAGACGAGGCTTCTTTTGAGGACATTTTGGGGCCGAACATCATTGGTTCCTATAATGTATGGGAAGCAGCGTCACTTCACGGGGTGCGCCGTGTGATCTATGCCAGTTCGATCCATGCGGTCGGGATGTATCCCAAGAACGAACATATCGGCGTGGATGTTCCACACCGTCCGGACGGGTTCTATGGGCTGGCAAAGTGTTTCAGCGAAGATTTGGCCCGGATGTATTGGGAAAAGCGCGGGGTCGAGGCGGTGTGTTTGCGCATCCTGTCCTGTGCCACGGTGACCAATCCACGGGCATTGGGGTCATGGTTGTCCGAGGGTGATCTGGTCCGACTGGTCGAGCGTTCGATTGATACGCCAGTCACCGGGTTTGCTATTGCCTATGGTGTCTCGGCCAATGATCGCAGCCCGGTCGATAACGCGGCGGCGTCCTTTCTGGGCTATCGGCCACAAGACAATGCCGAACAGTTTGCTGACGATATTTTGGCTAATTCAGACCCGCTGGACCCTCAGGATAAGGCGCATATGTGTCATGGTGGACCGTTCGCCACCACCGAGTTGGGCGTCAGCGCGATTGCGGCGCTGAATCTGGTCGACGATTAACCTAGCGATACTTGGTCGGCATAAGGCCGGACTGAAACCAGCTTATGAAACTGCCCATGCTAAAGACCGGGCGATTGGTCGCCTTTTGGATGTCGGCGGCATAGGGTGTCATGTTGGTGCATTCCAGAACGATGGCTCCGACATCGGGGTGGTCTTGTATCAGTTGCCGCGCGGACTGAATGTTGTCTGCGCGGGCGGCTTCCACGTCCAGTTCGGCCTCATCGTCAAGAATTGCGCGGGTAAATTCAGTGCCTCCTTCGGTGGTACTGATCGGGGTATCAAGGGGGACATTGGCCGCCGTTAGATGCGCTGGAGTTAGCGTGCTGGCCGAGATCGTCATCACGCCGCAGCGCTGGTTTGACGGCAGGATTTGGTTCACCATCGCCACTTGCATCAATGATGAGGTTGCGACGGGAACATTTACTGCATCGGCAATCTCGTCCTGAAACACCGACAGAAATCCACAATTTGTAGAGATGCCGTCCACGCCGTCCTGTACCAATTCACGGGCCGCATCAATGAAATCGGGCAGCAAACCTTGCGCGTTTTGGCGAACCACTCGATCTGGTGTCGCGCCACGTACCACTTTGTAATGAACCGGAAAATCCCAGGAGAGCGCGTTCCCCATGTCCCCCGGAATACGGGGGAATCTGGCGCTGAGCATCAGGATGCCCACAGACGCTCCATAGATTGATTTGCCTCCCTTGACTTTCATCGCGGTTCTCCTTTTCTCGCGGACTGAAAACGACCATCCCAGTCCTGTTGAGTATTGACGCAACCGGGATCGCATTCCTAGACAGGGAACTAAATAGGAGAAAATTAATGACACGTACAAACCAATTGACCGGGGCCGAGGCATTGGTTCGGATGCTTCAGGCACATGATGTGACGCATATTTTTGGTCTGTGCGGAGATACAACGCTGCCATTT
>PIVL01000653.1 GCA_003354145.1 Paracoccaceae bacterium | reverse complement strand
GAGGCCGCGGTGCACGAGGTACTGGAGCATCTGGCCGAGGAGGCGATGCTGCGGACCGTGAGCCGTGATTCCCCCCGGTGGCACGCGCGCCGCAGCGACGAAGAGCTCGACGCGAACGTCGGCGCGGCATCCACCTCGCCGTCCGATTTCGCGCGTCAGCCCGGTACGCAGCCTGCGGGTACGGACGATGCACCGCAGCGGCTCCGGCACGATCGCAGGGCACGTGTACCGACCGTTGCAGCCGCGTCCAGGACGGCCACCCTGGGTGCTGATGGCCGGTCAGGAGATGCGGTGCGGCGGCGGCGCGGAGTGCGGTTTCAGTGAGGCTCGCGTATCCGGCCATGCAGATTGTGCGTGACGACGCCGACGCCGCGTGGCGTCGCACGAGCGCAGCCGCGGCATATATGGCCGTACCGTGCGCATACAGAGTCAGATCGGCCGCATGGGAAAGGACAGCAAGGTGCCGCACCCCGCCGCGGAGTTGCCGGCTCCCCCTGGCTTGGAGGAGATGCGATCTCGCCGTCGCATTGGCTCGAACGTTGCGCGGCCGGCGCACGCGCGCGGTGTCGCGATGGCGGGCGCGTACCCGCAGACGGCGCGCGGCGTCTGCGCGGACAGCGCCGCTACCGTCTTCGCACTCGTCGCTCGTCCCGGACGTCGACGCAGACTTAGCACCAGACCGATCTGACCGCCGGGCGAGCTCGTCGCCAGCCGGCAGACGCGGTGGCACGCGCCGCGGTGGCTCTGGTCGGCGATGGAGGATGTAACAGGCGCGGGAGTGCCGTGGTGGTGGCCGTTCGCGCTCAGGCTGCCTCGAGGCTTCGTCGTGATGCGCTACACGACGGCGGGGCCCGCGCCTGAGCGTGAGCTGCCGCTCACGGGCCTGCGCGCCTTCGTGGTCGTCGGCAACGTACGAGACCAGCTGGACAGGACTTTCCCGACGAGGTTTCTGCCGCCCGGGACATTCAGGCGAGTGGCGACGGTGCGCCTGCGATGCGACGCGATATTCGCGGGCCTAGACGCTGCTGCGCGCGTGCTGCCACGCACCGTGCATCCACGACACGACGGTCGACATCCCGACGTACAGCGACGATTCCTTCGCTCGCTGCTGCATGGCTTGCCCTTCTTCACGTGGCTGCCGTGGCGAGAGATACTGGAGCGGCTCGAGCTCATCGCGCAGGACAACGACCATCCGCCGTCGGAGTGGGTCGTGATCGTGCAGTGCATCTGCCAGCGTGGCCGGCATCGCTCGCTCGCGAGTGCCGTGTGCATCGCGCGGGTGCTGGAGCAGCTCGGGGCAGCCGCAGTTCTGGTCGTACAGGATC
>PIVL01000652.1 GCA_003354145.1 Paracoccaceae bacterium | reverse complement strand
GTACTCTGGACTCGTCTTGTTGCGCATCCAGCCGGTGAGCTTGTACCTGATGTGCTCGTCGATGAGGATGAGCCAAACCTGATCCCACAGGAAGAAGAGATCGCCTTGAACTCTTTCGTTGAAGTATGTGGTGAGCGATGCCCTGACAGCCGGTTTGTTGAGAGGTAGGGCGTGTCGTCGGCATACTTGGCAGTATTTCTTCACCACCTGTGGTATCAACTTAAGGATAGTGGCCTCGACTCCAAGAGCAGAAAGAAGTCGGAGCATCTCGTCAGGAGTTGCGTGCCAGAACTTCAGGTGAAAGCCCAAGAGTAAGCCAAGTTGATCGGCTTCAGAAGCGGCTTCTTCAAGTTGCTGCTTGAACTTGCTGAGGTCAAAGTTCGGCTTGATGGTGATCATCTTGGACGGTTGAGCTTCGTCAATGGTAGGCTGTTCGAGTTCGGGAGTGTCAGGAACTTCGGAACGATCAGCTGCTGAAGGTATGTTGTCTGGTGGAGCTGGCTCGCGTTCAGGAGGAACATCACTAGGAGGAACTGGTTCAGGTGGTAGTGCTTCTGCTGGTGGAATTGGATCAAGACCAGGAGGTGGAGCGATACTCGGTGAAGATGCCGAAGACGTTGATTCCTCTTTGGTCTTCTTGATCCTTGCCGGATCGTAACGGCAGCCAGCAGTGCGTGTGTGAGGCATCTCGGTCTTGTTGCCGTGCTTGCACTTCTCGCATGACCAGTAGATGTCGTTCGTGATGTTGTTCTCGGAGGTGTCGGGCTTCAGCTCCGGATTGTTGTTAAAGAAGACCTTCTTCTTATGTTGCAGCTGTCGGTAGATGTCTTTCAGGAGATTCTTGCAGAGCTTGTCCGGGTAAATCTTGGCGCGAGATGTTCTGCTAACACCTTCGAATCTGGAATGAGGGCACACGCATCTGCAAGGAGTTGCGGTGTACTTGGCTCGGTATAAGCCCTTGAAGAGCGTGCGCTTCTTGATGGGATCTTGGTGCTCATCTTGTGCTCCTTGAGAGCACTGATCGCACTGATTCTGCCAAAGTCTCTTGTCGATCTCGAGGTCTTCGAGAGGTGTTTCTCGCCAGATGCCACTGCTCTTCGGGTTCTCGACTAAGTAGTCCGTGTCGTCTTGTTCGGTGTCAAGGCACGTCTTGGAGACCCATTGAAGCATTGGTATGTCGGCTTTCTTCTTCGCAGCCTTGAGTAGTGGATCCGCTGTCGTGGCAGCGATGGAGTAGGCGGTGCACTCGGGCTCGAAGACCTTAACGCCAACTTTGAACGACTTGTTGAAGTTGTCAATGAGGTCTCGATGGGCTTGAAGTCGGAG
>PIVL01000651.1 GCA_003354145.1 Paracoccaceae bacterium | reverse complement strand
CCCTTAGCAGGGGAGCGCCTTCGACCACTCGGCCACGTCTCCACCGACGCGTATAACGGGCCATGTACTGGGAAAACAAGGCCCAAACCGAGGCTGAGGTCAAATTTTCGAACAGGCCAACGAAATTGCTGTCTGCGCTGAAATAAACAGGCCCAAACACACGGCAGTTCAATACACAGTAGGACTAGTTCAGCTCTTGCGTCAGCCTTGCAACAATGCCAGCAATATCTAAGCAACAGGACATCCGCCCGCAAAGGATCACCAGATGAGCAATACCGAAACGCCTATCCCCACCACCACACTTGGCGCATTTCCAAAGCCGCCCTATGTGCCCGTACGAGACTGGTTTGATATTTCGCGTGAAACCGGTGGAATGAATGCCAGCAAGACCACAACTGACTATACCGCCGACAGCGCCAATATGGATGCCAGCCACGAGGCTCTTTTCGTTCGCGCCGCCAAAGAAGTCATCGACATTCAGATCCGCGCCGGCGTGTCGATTCCGACAGATGGCGAAGTGCGACGCGAGAATTACATTCACTATCACTGTCGCAAACTGGCCGGGTTCGATTTCGTCAATCTGGAGAACCGGGTGTTACGGGACGGTGCCTATGTTACTGACCTACCTGCCATTCGCGACGCGATCAGCCATACAGGACCCTGCTACAGCCCACATGACTACCTGACCAGTCAGGCGGTCAGTTCGCGACCGGTCAAATTCACTTTACCCGGTCCGTTGACCATTATGGATACGACGGCAGATTGTTTCTACAATGACCGCCCCCGATTGAACGCAGTTCTGGCGGAAACCGTAAATCGTGAAATTTTGGCGCTGGTTGAGGCCGGATGCCAATACATTCAGGTTGATGAGCCGCTATTTGCACGCCAGGTCGATGACGCTCTGGATTTCGGTATGGAGGGGTTGGAACGCTGTTTTCACGGAGTGCCCAAATCAGTGACGCGGGTGGTGCATATGTGCTGTGGATATCCGGACCACATTGACGATGCTGATTACAAAAAGGCCGATCCGGACAGTTATCACCGCTTGGCCAGCACCATTGATGATGCCGCGTTTGATCAGATATCAATCGAGGACGCTCATTGTTGCAATGATTTGCATTTACTTGATAAATTACCCAGCAAGACGGTAATTTTCGGGGCAGTTGCCATCGCCTCCAGCAAACTTGAAACTGTTGACATGGTTGAATCGCGATTGCGCGCGGCCCTTGCGCATATTGATCGGGATCGTCTGGTTGTCGCGCCCGATTGCGGACTGGGACTGCTACCTGCAGAACTCGCAGAGGCGAAACTGACTGTCATGTGTCAGGCGGC
>PIVL01000650.1 GCA_003354145.1 Paracoccaceae bacterium | reverse complement strand
CCGGACCTCGTGGCCGACGTGCCTCCCTTGCCCTTGACCTTCGACCACCAGGCGCGTCTTTGCGTCAGTGGTCGCGTAGAACCCGAGGACGCTGCGTGTTTCCCGGCTCCTCGGCGGCGCGCGCCTGCGGGCGCGGCGTCTCGGGAGCAGCCTCCGGGCGGTGACAGAGCCGTGCCCCCCGTGGAGGAGGAGGAGGAGGAGGAGCCGTGGCGCGTGGAGGAGCCTCGCGGTCCGGCGCGTTGCCAGTCGTATGTGCCGTTGCAGCAGGAACAGCTCGGTGTGGACCCCCGCGGCTCGCGCCGAGACCCTTGCATGGAGCTGCCCATTTGGCGACGACTGCCGCCGTGCGTCGTTGACGAGCTGCGCGGCGGTCGGGCGGCGCTTGCTCTGGGCATGGACGCAGACGAGGAAACGGTGCTTTACGCCAGGGTCTTCGCTCGCGACGCTCGTGACAACTTCGTGCGCAGCCACATCCATAGGTGCAAGAACACGTGTTACAAACACAGTGGTGGTGGGAAACCAGGGGATGCCTGTCGCATCTGCCGTTTCGGCTTCCTGCACGCCCGCGAGGTAGTGTATTATCCGCGGCCCTGGCCCAAGAAGTTGCAGCGTTGCACGCTGGGCCCGCGCTGCGGGCTTCGGCAGCAAGAGGAGTGCAGTGAGGAAGCCACATCTCGCCCGCCGGAGGGGCCTCGAGGCGGCGACCACCTCGTGTTGTCAGGCAGTCGTCGCCGCGGCGCCGAGGCGGTGCATCCCGAGCATTGCCCGCCTCCTGTCCCAGTCGGCCACGTGCAGCGCTTCGTGCGCAAAGGCAAGAAGCTCGTCTTGCCCAGGGACGGCAGCTTTCGACCGCACGTGTCCTTGCAGGAGATCGGCTCTGGCATCGGCAAGTGCCTCGGCATGCGGTATCACCCAGAGTGCAGCAGCAGCAACCCTGCCGTTCAAGTGGCCATGCGCTGCAACTGTGACGTCCAGTGCACCGACCGCGTCTTCGTGTTCCAGCAGGGCGTTCGCATGAAGCGCTGGCGCAAGAGGCGGCCCGGGCCTTCTGACTTGCTGCTCACCGGCAGGGAGTACACACTGCCCATCTTCGGCAAGTATTCTAGGGACATCTCCGCGGGGGAGAAGCTCGTGGAAGCCCGCGTGCCTGGCACCGGCAAGGAGGACGTCGTCGCGCGAGTGCAGACGGGAGACGTTCTGCTTTTGAACGGCCTGCGGTGTGCGGTGACGCACACGGAAAACTATGGATCCTTCCGCGCCATGCTCCAGGACGTTGGGTACAAGAACGCGCTGCCTCGAGCCGAGAGTCTCGAGGAGGCGCTCGCGGAGTAC
>PIVL01000649.1 GCA_003354145.1 Paracoccaceae bacterium | reverse complement strand
GATCAGATGATGCATCACCCGATACGCAATGAAACGACACCGCAACGCCGGACCATGGGTCAGGGTACAGAAACAATGGCTCCGGTTGTGCGACAGGCTATTTCGCTGATCGAACGCAACATTGAAGAGCCATTGAGTGTGCCGGAAATCGCCAATAGTCTAGGCGTTTCACAGCGCCAGATGGAACGCCAGTTTAAAAAACACATTGGCTGCACGGTTGTTCAGTTTGGGTTGCTGATGCGGCTACAGAACGCGCGGGTTTTGCTGATATCAACCGACCTCAGCGTACGCGAGATCGCAACCGCTTCGGGGTTCAATACACTGTCGCATTTCGCCTATTCATTCGGCAAGTTCTTTGGCCGCCGACCTTCGGAATATCGTGAGGCATGGCCACAGGACGAGGCCACACCCAGTTGGCCGGGAACATTGTCAGAATTTCTGACATCGCTGCAACTGAAGCATCAAGAGGGCAGGAAGATCTAGGATTTGGGTCTATGGATAGGCGGCTGGCTTCTCTGCTGCACTTTGCAGACCTTCGGTTGTCAGCTATCTCTGCTCCAAATATTGAATCTCTGTAAGGTAATAATCAGAATGCCTAAATTTGATCTTGTGATCTTTGATTGTGACGGGGTGCTACTCGACAGCGAAATAATCGCTAGTCGTGCAAATGCCGAAGCCTACACCCGTTTGGGGTATAATATTACGACACAAGAGGTTTTGACACGATTTACCGGTATGCCTGATGAAGCCGTCGATGCAGCGCTGGCATCGGAGATAGGGAATCCTCTTCCGCCTGAATTCAGGTCTGAGATAAAAAAAGCCATATTCGAAAAATACAAAACTGAACTTCGCGCGATCGATGGTGCAAATGCGCTGCTCTCTTCTTTAGAAACAGTTAAGTGCATAGCATCCTCAGCCGCCCCTGCCAAACTGGCGCTTGGGTTGATCGAAACCGAGATTTATGAGCTGATCTACCCGAATATTTTCTCGGCAAAATTGGTTGAGAATGGGAAGCCGCACCCAGACATTTTTCTGTATGCCGCACAAAAAATGGGTGTCTCGCCAACGCGTTGCATTGTGATCGAGGATAGTGTCGCAGGCGTCACAGCCGCAAAATCTGCAGGCATGACCTGTGTTGGCTTTACAGGGGGGGCTCACTGTGCCGATGGGCATGCGGGTCGTTTATATGGTGCAGGTGCGGATGACGTTGTTGACAGGCTTGATGCAATAAAGGCGATTGCTGAATGAACGACAGATATTGGCTCATAACAGTAATCCGTCGCCTTCGGGCAGTTAGCAAATCCCGACCCTAGCCTTCGCGCACCGATCTCA
>PIVL01000305.1 GCA_003354145.1 Paracoccaceae bacterium | reverse complement strand
GTTGCAGCCTTTCCGCAGGTCGATCTGGCGCATGGCTATGGTATGACCGAAGCCTCGCCGCTTTTGGCGGTGCTGGGTCCCGAATATCATCGCGCGGATTACGCTGAAAAAGGCAAGCTGGGCGCCGTGGGTATGCCTCCGCGGCATTGTGATCTGCGCATATTCGACGAGAACGATCAGGAGCTGCCTACGGGCGAAGTGGGTGAGATTGTGGCGCGGGGCCCCCATATTATGAAGGGGTATGTCAATCAACCCGAGTTGACCGCAGAAACCTTGCGGGGGGGCTGGTTGCACACTGGAGATGCGGGCTATTTTGACGAAGATGGCTGTCTTTGGATCTCTGGGCGGATCAAGGACATGATTATTTCAGGCGGTGAAAACATCTATCCCGCCGAGATCGAAAATGTTTTGTCGCTACACCCGGCAGTGGCCGAGGTCGCAGTGATTGGCATTCCGCATGAAAAATGGGGCGAAGCCGTACATGCCATTGTTATTCCGGCTGGCGATACTGATCCCTCCAAAGAGGACCTGATTGCCTATTGTCGCGCCCACATAGCGGCGTACAAATGTCCGCAAAGCATCAGTTTTCGACGCGAACCATGGCCGCTTTCGGGTGCCAATAAAATTCTCAAAACCGAACTGCGCGCACCGTTTTGGATCGGGACAGATAAGGACAAACACGATGAACCCAGCTGAATGGCTTTTGAAAACCTCGAGGATCAACCCCCATGCGCCTGCGCTTTTCCGGGGCGAGGAACTGGTTGCGGATTATGGCGAATTTTCCCGCCGTGCAGCGGCTATCGCCGGTGCGCTGAATGCGCGTGGCATCGGTGCCGGTGACCGCGTTGCGATCCTGATGAAAAACTGCACCGAATACCTTGAGGCGATGTACGCAGTGTGGTGGTCCGGCGCCGCTGTCATACCAATCAATGCCAAGCTGCACGCCAAAGAGGCTGCCTGGATTATTGAAGACGCAGGGGCGAAAATCCTCTTTGCCTCTGCATCAAACGCGGACGAACTGACCCCAGTTGTTCCTGCGTGCCTTGACGATGTGATTGTCGCTGGCGGCTCTGAGTTCGTCGAGCTTTACGCAGCCACACCGCGCCCGATGCCTGCCACGATTGATCGCGATGACATGATCTGGTTGTTTTACACTTCAGGCACCACCGGGCGACCCAAGGGGGTGATGATCACTGCACAGAACATGATGGCAATGGTTACGGGATATTTCGAAGGTCTTGGTGCGCACAGCAGCAATGATGCAACGCTGTATGCCGCCCCGATGAGCCATGGCGCGGGCATTTACAATTTCATGCATGTCATGGCGGGCAGCCGCCACATCTGTCCGGTGTCCGGCGGATTTGACGCCGTTGAAATCTTTGATCTTGCCCCCCGGATTGGACGTATCGCAATGTTTGCCGCCCCAACCATGGTGAGGCGCATGGTGGATTACGCCCGCAGTACTGGTGCCAGCGCAGAGGGGCTCGATACCATCATCTACGCAGGCGGGCCAATGTATTTTGCCGATATTGTCGATGCAGTTCAGGTTCTGGGCCCGCGTTTTGCGCAGATATACGGGCAGGGCGAATGCCCGATGGCGATTACAGTATTGCCACGCAAGCAAGTTGCAGATCGCACCCATCCGCGCTGGCGCGAGCGCCTGACCAGTGTCGGATTTCAGCAAGCTGTCAGTCGGGTGCAGGTCGTGGATAGCAATGGTCAAGAGGTGGCCCCGGGCGAGATTGGCGAAATCGTAGTTTCGGGCACCGCGGTGATGAAAGGCTATTGGAAGAACCCCGAAGCAACAGCAAAAACCATTCGCGATGGCTGGTTGTGGACCGGCGACATGGGTTCGCTGGATCAAGACGGGTTCCTGACTTTGCATGACCGATCAAAAGATATGATTATCTCGGGTGGCTCCAACATCTACCCGCGCGAGGTGGAAGAAGTGCTGCTGAGCCACCCGGATGTGGCTGAGGTATCGATTGTCGGACGCCCACACGAGGAATGGGGCGAGGTTGTGGTGGCTTGTATCGTTCCCGAGCTGGATCGTGACATTGACCCGGATATGTTGGATGCCCTTTGCATCAAGAGCATCGCACGGTTCAAACGCCCCAAGGATTATGTGGTGATGCAGGCCCTGCCTAAGAACAATTACGGCAAAGTGGTCAAAACCGAACTTCGGGATCTGGTGAAAAACCAGGCGAAGGGCTGTGATAGTGAAAAGAGGACCGGCACAACATGAAACAGATATTGGACACACTGACATATGAGGTGACCGACCAGATCGCGGTCATGACGTTCACCCGTCCGGATGTGCGCAATGCCCTGGATATCACAATGCGCAACGAGATCGCGCAGTTGGTCCTACAAATTCGCGCCGATAAGGATTTGCGGGCCTTGATCATCACCGGATCAGGCGGGTCTTTCTGTGCCGGCGGCGACCTCAAAGGGCTCACCGGCGAGGAACAGCCAGTACATGTGAACCGCGAACGCGTATCGCTGCTGCACCGTTGGTTCATCGAGTTATGCAATTTGGAGCTGCCGGTGATCGCCGCTGTGGATGGTCAGGCCTATGGTGCTGGTTTCAATCTGACGTTGGGATGCGATTTCATTCTGGCGACGCCGCGGACACGGTTTTGCGCTGTGTTTGGACGCATCGGTCTGGTGCCCGATTTGGGTGGGCTGTATTTGTTGCCGCGCATAGTTGGTCTGCAACGTGCCAAAGAGTTAGTTCTGACCGCTCGTTCGTTCTGTGCAGATGAGGCGCGGGATCTGGGGCTGGTTCTGCACATCCATCCCGAGGAAAAACTGTTGGATGCGGCTATGGCCATGGCTGGCCGTTTTCGCGCGGCCTCTCCGGTGGCCCTGGGACAAGCCAAGCAGATGCTGAATCAATCGTTTCACAACGACCAAAAGGCTATGGCTGATATGGAAAGCTGGGCGCAGGCGGTGTGCATGGCATCCGAGTATCACAAGTCGGCCGTCCAGCAGTTTCTGGACAAGAAACCGCTGGAATTTGACTGGGACCGCATGACCGCGCCCAAGAAGGATTAGCCCTGACTGGACGCCATCAGTCGTTGTGGGCTGTATTCAATCACGGTTTCACCGCGCTGGTTCACGATCCGGTTTTTTGTCCGCACCAGCCCCCGTGAAGATTTCGAAGTTTTGCGCGCTTCAACCACTTCGATTTCGGCGTGGATAGTGTCTCCCACCATGACTGGCCCATTCACATTCATTTGCATATTCAGAAACGCAAGCCCGGTGCCCTGGCCGGTGGCGTTCAGCACCAGCCCTTCGGCAAGCGACAGCACCAGCATAGCCGGTGCGGCGTGACCCTCCATAGCACTGTGGGATTTGCGGTATTCAGCATCCACAAACAGCGATTCCAGCATCCCGGTGCAAGAAACAAAATTTACGATATCCGTTTCCGTTATCGTGCGACCATAAGTCTTGTAGGTCTCTCCAACCGTCAGTTCGTTCCAGTGAAAACCTGTTCCAACCAGTTTCATGTCATGCTTCTCTTTCATCATCAGTCAATGTAATCAATTTGGTCGGCTGGAATGTGCCGCCAGATGCTGTCCTGATCCTGCTCTTCCAGATAGTGGGCTCCCATTGAAACACTGCGCGCAGTTAACAGGAACATCTGCGTTGTACGCCAGTCAAAACCCAGATCCAAAGCGATACAGCCGCAGATGCCATCAATGTTCAAAGGTACAGCCCGCCCGCCACGGGCCAGTTCCAAAGCATCGCCCATCAGTTCAGCAAATCTACAATAGGTGCCAAAAACACCGTGCTCTTTGGCCAGTTCCATCACGCGATCAGCACGTGGGTCGCGGGTGTGCAGCGGAATGCCGTAACCGGGCAGGCGTTCACCCGATCCGTGGATTTCGGCAACGGTTTCCTGAGCTATGCCAGCCAGCGTGGTTTCGTCAGGGTTATCCAGGTGCGCCAGCCGATCGACCATCAGCTTTGCCATCTTTTCACCCAGCGACCCCATGCGTTCACCAAAGGCGTTGATGCCGCCGGAAACCGCTTGCTGAATTGTGGTCCCGTATGAAGCGTAAAGCCGCGGAATCAGAGATGGCGGAGCAATTCCGTGCTCCATGCAGGCCACCAACAGCGCATCCAGAACCAGCCCCTGTTCGCGGGTCGGCTTGTGGCCGTTCAGCAGCAAAAACATTGTTTCGGCAAAAGTGGAATTGCCGATCAGCTCGTTCAGGCTGTGGCCTCTGATCAATGTATCCTCGGTGTCGCCATCGTTGACCACTCGACTGATCGCGGTGGACCAGCCCTCTAATGTGCGCGTTTTCAATTCGCATCCTTTCGTGTCGGTTGTATGTCATCCATGCCTTCGCCCAATGCTGGGGCGGACCGACGAAACGCAGGGCGTTCGCCATCAAAACTCAGTGGCAGGCCGACCAGTGTCGGGGCCGCGTCAGGAGCCGCTTGTAAAATACCCGAAGCTTGGGTGTGTTCATGTGCCACTGCCTCTTTCAGCGTCTGGATAGGCGCAGCGGGAACCGCTACTTCGCGTAGTTGCCGCCACCAGTCGTGTCGTGTGGCTTCGCCAAAGCGCTGTTCCAGCAGACCGTGCAGCTCATCGTCATTGGCGACGCGCGCATTGTTGTCGGCAAAGCGCGTATCATCGGTAAGTTCTGGGCATCCCAGCACAGTGCATAGTTTGGCAAACTGCGCGTTGGTTCCAACAGTCAGCAAAAGCCGACCGTCCGCGCAGGTAAACGCCCGGTTCGGTGCCAGTAACGGACCCTTTAGTCCAGTGCGCTTTGGCGATTGCCCGGTCGACATCAGCGCCGCGACGCTCATCGTTTGCCAGCCCATAGCTGTGTCGAAGATCGACGCATCCACAACGCAGCCTTTACCGGTTTTTGAGCGATTCAGCAGTCCTGCAAGAATACCAATTGCGGCCCACATTGCGGTACCAAAATCATTTACGGAAAACCCGACCCGCGTCGGCGGGCCATCAGGATCACCCGTAGCCTCCATAATGCCGGAAAACGCCTGCAACAAGGCCTCGTATCCGGCGGCATTGGCCAGCGGCCCTTTGGCACCAAAAGCGGAAATATTGCAGTATACTAATTCGGGGCTCAATCGCCGAAGGTCACTGGCCCCAAGACCTGCCTTGTTGGCCACTCCGGGGCGCAGGTTCTGAAACACTGCATCGGCCTGATCTGCAATCAGAGTTTTGAGCCGCTGCACGTCATCCGCATTGGTGAAATCAATCACCAGCGATTCTTTTTCTTTGTTGACTGCATGGAACATCGCGCTGGAGTCCTTGTGCACAATCTTGCCCCAGCTGCGTGCGGAATCTCCGGTAACGGGGGGTTCCACTTTGATCACCCGCGCGCCCATATCTGCAAGTATTCGTCCGCAATAGGGGCC
>PIVL01000648.1 GCA_003354145.1 Paracoccaceae bacterium | reverse complement strand
CTGAGATCTCGGTACCACTCCATCAGCGTTTGCTCCTCGAAGAACACGTAGAACGCGTACCGCAGCTCAATCGTCGGGACTGCCTCCATGTCCGGGATCGGGATGCGGTACATCTCGTCCCGCTCGCGCACGAAGTCCACGGCCATGAAGTACTGCTTGGCGCCGGTGCCGAACAGGTCCCGGCACTGTGCCGCGACCATCGAGCACTCGCGGGCCAGCCGGGTGCGCAGCGGCACCGTCGGCGGCGGCAGCGAGACAAGGGGCTGATTCGCCGCCACGTACTTCGCGAAGTTCGACACCGGCACGAAGCTCGCGTCGCCCTCCACGCGCTCCACGTGCACGACGTCTCGGCGCTGGATCGTATGGCTGCTCGTCTCGTGCATCATCGCGAGTCGCTCCATCGACCGCCGTGCCTGTCGCACGAGCCGCTGTTGGCCGTCGCCGTTGCCGAACCTTCCCTCCGTCAGCAGCGTCGCCGTGCTCGCGAAGAGTCGTGCCGCCGTCGCCGCGGGCACGCACTTCACCACGTCCTGCGGGCACAGCTCCTGCGAGCCCATCCGCAGCAGCGGCGCCACGTCCGTGCTCGGCACGCGCATCACGCCCGCCCACGCCTGCTCTCCCTGCGTGTACCAGGTCTCGTACGGGCTCGTCGTGTTGCTGCGGTAGAAGCTGAGCAGCACGTGCCCCACGTCCCTCTTCGTCTGTCCGTCGCGCAGCGGCTTCAGCGTGGCCATCGCGTACATGTGCACGATCACGTACCCTTCGCTCCGCGGCTGCCCGCCGGACCCGTCGTCCGCCATCGCGTTGACCAAACGCCTCTTGTCGCCGCTCGCCGCGATCCACACGTCCACGAAGCTCGCCTGGTCTCCCGCGGCGTTGCCCGGAGTGGCGGCGCCGAGTCGGATGTCTCTCGGCGCCGCCGCCATGGCTGCGCCCGCGGGAGCGCCCGTCCTCGCACGTGCCTGCGCGCGGAACGAGCAGTCACTCCCGGCCGTCGTCCGAGACGAGCGGCCCTCCCGGCCCCGCGGCCGCTTCACCGTGAACGGCGGGATGACGCCGCGCGCGTCGCACGCCGCGCGCGCGACGAGCGATCGGCGTCACCCGGTCGTCGTCCGAGACGAGCGACCTCCGAGCTGCAACGGCCACGGGCAGACGCGCATGCTGGGCGCCCCGTACGAGCGCGGACTCACGACGTTCCAAGCCGCGCGACGACGGCGCCGCAATGACCCGTCTCTCTCGCGGACGCACGCGCACATGCCGGCCGCGTGCTGCGAGAGAGACACATCTGAACATGTTTGTGCGCCCACACGGTTGACACGGTGGAGCGCGTGCGCGCGT
>PIVL01000647.1 GCA_003354145.1 Paracoccaceae bacterium | reverse complement strand
TTGGGATCACGACGATATCCATTCTGATGTCGTCGCCGAACAATTTTCGAAACTGCAGATGCAGAAAACGCGACGAACATCTCATTGGGTTAAGGACGAATAACGCGTCATTATGGGTACACCCAAAGTAGCACATCGCGTGAACACTGAGACATGCCACTTTTGTGTTCATTTTGGGTCTGTTTCGATATAATGAGCAGGTATCGTCATGGGCACACTCAAAATGAACACTTATCAAGCCAAAATTGGATATGCACGTACATCCACCGTCGATCAGAACCTCGATGTTCAAATTGAGGCTCTGACCGCAGCAGGATGCGGGATGGTGCGGCAGGAACAGAGAAGCGGCACTACGCTCGAAGACCGCCCGGAGCTGAAGAACATTCTCGATTTTATCCATCCAGGCGAGACGCTGGTGGTCACTCGCATTGATCGGCTGGCCCGATCAATGCATGATCTCCAGACCATCGTCGCCCGCTTGAAGGAAAAGGGCGCACATCTGGCGGCCACAGAGCAGCCCGTGGATACATCCACGGCGGCTGGCAAGGCTTTCTTCGACATCCTTGGCGTTTTTGCGGAGTTTGAGACCAACCTGCGCCGGGAGCGCCAGGCCGAAGGGATCAAAGCGGCCAAGCGCAAAGGGGTCTACCGTGGTCGCCTCCCAAAGATCGATATGGAGGCCATTCAGGCAAAGCTCGGCGCGGGCCGCTCTCCCACGGAAATCGCACGTGAGATGGGCGTCTCGCGCGGCACCGTCTATAAAGCAAAGGCTCAAATGGCCTCGGACCACAACGGCAACGGGGTGCAAATGTCATGAAGAAGAACCCACGCAAACCAAAGACCCCGGCGAAACGGACACCTGTTCAGGCAAGCCCCAAGCCTCCCCCGCCGCGCAATCTGACGCCCGAGCTCTGCACGCGCCTGCGCCGGGACATGATGAAGGCCTGTCTCACTGTGGCAGAAACGCATGGGTTGACGGTCGAGGGCGGTGAGCTGAGCGACATCGATCTGCGCCACAGCTTCAACATCGGTTTCCGCGTCGGCATTCCGATGGCAGACGGCGCAATCTACTCGCCAGACAAAGCCATGTTTGAAGTCCTTGCTCCCCATTTTGGGCTGGATCCCTCAGACTATGGTCGCACGTTCAAATCGAGTGGAGATCTCCACCGTATCGTCGGAATCAACCCTAACAGACCAAAGTACCCGATCAGCACTGAACGTGTCTCTGATGGCCGTGGTTTCAAGATGCCAGCCGAAAACGTCGTCATGTATCTACAAAACTCCAGTTGCTGAATATTCATGCATTGTTCCGACAGAAGCCCAAATATGCAGCTTCGG